>ANAW01000046.1:0-58724 GCA_000340945.1 Nocardiopsis synnemataformans DSM 44143
CCACGACGACGGTGCCCCTGTCGGCGGGGACGGTCACCCCGTACCAGAGCGGCTGCGCCTCGTAGGCCCGGGAGGCCGCCTGCCACTCGGTGTACCTGCGGGCGTGCTCGTGCTGTTGTTCGCGCAGGACCCGGTCGCGTTCCTCGCGTTCGGCGGCCAGGCGCTCCCTGGCCCTCTCCAGCCGGTCGGCGACGACCTGGCGGCTCTGGACGAGGGCGAAGGCGATGGGCGCGGCGATGGCTGCGCAGGCGAACACGCCGCCGAGCGCGAAGCTGCCGGGAAGGATGCGCAGGGTCCACAGCAGCGGCAGCAGCAGGGTGAGGAGGGCGAGCCCGGCCAGGGCGAAGTAGAGGGGCCGGTTGGTCTGGGCCTCGCTGTCGCGCTGGGCGGCGATCCACTCCTCGCTGACGGTCTCGGCGTCGGCCGGGGTCGGCCGCCGCGGGGCCGGGCCGGGAGGCGGCAGGAGCACGGCGTGCCGCCAGCCGACGTAGGTACGTCCGGCCTCTCCTCGGGACGCTCCTCCCGAACGGGGGTTGGGCACCGTCCGAACACCTCCTGACCGGCCGTCGCGGGGGGGCGGCCGGGGACTCGTTCACGCGGGGCTCCGGGCCGGGCCGGAGCGTGGGCGAAATGCTGTCACCCGCCCGCCGCGCTTGTCACGGCCCCGCCGGAACCGGTCACGGGCACGGAGGGTGCCGGTGAGCGCGGGTGGAGTGGCCGTCGATCTCAGTCAAGCAGCAGCGCGCACGGCTTTCCAGCCCCGCCCCGGACCTGTGGAAAACCCGTCGAGAACCCCCGGAGGCGGAGGGGTCCGTGCTCCGGCCCCTGTTCCGAGGGGTGCCGGGTCACACGGGCAGCGCGCGCCCGCACCCAGCGCCAGTGGCGAGGGGCCGCCGTGTCAGCGCCTCCCCAGGGGGCAGGGGAAGGGGGACAGAAGAAGAGAGGACGCCCCCTTCGAGGAGTGACCCCCCATTCCTGAACCGCTGCTGTCCGCACTCCTGCTCGTCGCCGTCCTGGTCCTCCTGGGCTGCGCGTGTACCTGTATGTATCTGGGAACCAGGTGGAACCGTCGCCACGGCCGTCCCCGCTGGCCCGGCCTCACCGTCGACGATGAGGTCGCGCGAATGCGGTCGCTGCCCAAGGAGGTCCGCCGCGCTGCGGACCGCGCCATACGCCGGGGCGAGGTGGTGGACGACCCGGAGTTCGCCGCGGTCGTGTGCCAACGGGCCCGTATCCGCCGCCGGGCGGAGGAGAACCCTTGGATGGCGGCGTCCCAGAGCTTCAACGTCCTGATGCTGGCTTGTGTCATTTGCGGTCAGGTCGTGCTCGGGGTGTTCACCCACCACTTCCTCTGGGTCCCCGCCGCGTTCGTGACGCTGACTGCCCTCCTCCAGCTCCACCGCTGGCGGATGCTGCGGCGTACCGCCGTCGCCGTCGAACTCAACCTCCCCCTGGCGGAACGGGGTGAGGAGACCCCGGACTGAAGTGCCCGGAGGCTGGATGCCGGAGACGGGACAAGGGTCCGAGACGGCGCGGGGCGCCGGTGCCGGACGGTCTCCCGTCGGCACCGGCGCCCCGTACGCCTGAGGTCGCTCGGCCGTCTAGGCCTGCACCTGGAGGTCGATGACCTTGCCCACCTCGGCCTGCACCGTGTACTCGCCGGTGAAGCCCTTCGAGGCGAGCACGCGCACCTTCCAGGAGCCGTCGGCGGCGAAGAAGCGGAACGTGCCCTCCTCGCCGGTGGCCACCTCTCCGACGAAGTCGTCGGAGTCGTTCAGCAGGCGGGCGTAGGCCCCGCTCAGCGGCTGTCCGTCACGGGTGACCGTGCCCTGGATGACCGCCTGGTTCCCGGCGTCGACGTCGGCGAGGGCGACCCCGCCGACCGGCGCTCCGCAGCTGTCGCTCACTTGGCCTCAGCCTCTCCCAGCTCGACCGGGACGCCCACGAGGGAGCCGTACTCGGTCCACGAACCGTCGTAGTTCTTGACGTTCTCCAGGCCCAGGATCTCGTGCAGGGCGAACCAGGTGTGCGAGGAGCGCTCGCCGATCCGGCAGTAGGCGATGATGTCCTTGTCCAGGTCCACGCCCGCGCCGGTGTAGAGCTCGCGCAGTTCCTCGGCGGTCTTGAAGGTGCCGTCCTCGTTGGCCGTCTTGGCCCACGGGATGTTGCGCGCGGTCGGGATGTGGCCCGGGCGCTGCGAGGTCTCCTGCGGCAGGTGCGCGGGAGCGAGCAGCTTGCCGGTGAACTCGTCGGGCGAGCGCACGTCGACCAGGTCCTTGGCGCCGATGGCCTGGACGACCTCGTCGCGGAAGGCGCGGATGGAGGAGTCCTGCTCCTGGGCGGTGTACTGGGTGGCGGCCCGCTCGGGGACCTCCTTGACGAGCTCGCGGGAGTCGAGCTCCCACTTCTTGCGGCCGCCGTCCAGCAGGCGGACGTTGGTGTGGCCGTAGAGCTTGAAGTACCAGTACGCGTAGGCGGCGAACCAGTTGTTGTTGCCGCCGTACAGGATGACCTGGTCGTCGTTGCCGATGCCCTTGGCGGACAGCAGCTTCTCGAAACCGGTGCGGTCCACGAAGTCGCGGCGGACCGGGTCCTGGAGGTCCGTCTTCCAGTCGATCTTGACGGCGCCGGGGATGTGGCCCTTGTCGTAGGCGGACGTGTCCTCGTCGACCTCGACCAGGACCACGTCGGCGTCGTCCAGGTGAGCCTCCACCCAGTCGGCGTCCACGAGGACGTCGGAGCGGCTCATGGGGAACCTCCTGTGTTTCTTGTGCGGTGTCGTGTGTGCTGGTCGGTGCTCCCGGGGGCTGCCGTCCCGGGAGCGGGGGATGTCGAAAGTCTGCGGAGCGGTGCGGGGGTCCCGGTTCCGGCGCGGGCCGGGGACGCCGGACGTGCTCCGAAGGGTCGGGACTCGCCGGGTTCCGGGCGTACGGGGACCGCGGACAGCGGGCTGCGGAGCGGACGTCGGACCGTCCGGACCACCGTGCCGGAGCAGGACGGAGAACGGCGGCCGAGGACGCGCAGGTCAGCGGCTGCCGGGGCTCCGGCTGGTACGGAAGTGGTCAGGGCAGGCGCGAGGCACCGCCCGTAAGGGTCGACCCGCATGTGTGCTGTCCCCAGATGCGTACACGGAAAACGAGAACCAGTCGCACGGAGGGGGCGTGGGCTCCGGGGCCCGTCCGCCCTAGGGACACAGACAGAGCGCGGCGGCGACGCGGCAGAAGTCCACTGCCCGTCGCTTCGTCAGATACGCGCTCGTCAAGGAGGTCACACCGAAGACGCTACAGGCCTTGTTACACGTTTGTCACGGGTGGGCTGGATCACAAAGAAGTCGTCCGCGCCGGTGGGGCGTCCGCGGGGAGGCGGATCAGGAGACGGCCGCGCCGATCGCGGCGATCACGTCCGCCTTGCGGGGCTGGCCCGCCGCCCGGCGCACCACCCGGCCGGAGGCGTCCAGGACCATGACGGTGGGGGTGCCCGTGACGTCCAGGCGGCGGACGAGGTCGAGGCGGGACTCGGCGTCCACCTCCACGTGCGCGACGCCGCCGACCATGCCCGCGACCTCGTCGAGGACGCGCCGGGTGGCCCGGCAGGGCTGACAGAAGGCGGTGGAGAACTGCACGAGAGTGGCCCGCTCCCCCAGCGGGGCGCCGACATCCTCCGCGGTGAGCACGTCGACCGCCGCGTCCGCGTCCTGTCCCGCCATGGCGCTTCTCCTCCTCCTGCGTGGCCTCTTCCACGTTTCTCCGGCTGCTGCTCCCGGTGCGCCGACCGCCGTCGACCGGAGCGCTCCGCGCGCCCCGAGGCGGATCAGCGCGGTCCGCGCGCCCGGTGGCTCACGGAAGCCCCCGCCCCCGCGGCCGTACCGTCCGGCCGGAAGCGGAACGGCACCGCCGCGGGACAGCACTGTCGCGGGACGGCCGGGGCGGGTGTCAGACCGCGTCGGCGCCCATCAGCGGAACGTCCGAGCCGGTGCCGGTGACCCGCAGGCCGCTGGAGGTGGCCTCCATCTCGGTGACGGACAGGCCGAACGGCAGCTGCGGGGCCTGGGCGCTGAAGGTGAGCATGGTCGCGGCCATGCCGCTGAGGTCGACGGGGGCGTCGCCCACCTGGACGTCGACGGGGGTGACGGTCACGGTGTCTCCCTCGACGGTGAACTCCCCGCCCGCGTTGACGGAGGTGCTGATGCCGAACTCGGGGAACGCCAGCTCACCGGTGATGCGGGGCTCCCCGCCCTCGGTCGTGATGGTGATGCCCTCGGGGAGGTAGGCGTTGAAGAAGGAGTAGGGGACGGTGAAGGACCCGTCCAGCTGCCCCGCCACCACGGTCGGCTGGCTGAGCAGGTCGGCGGGGGGCGCGTCGACCTCGGTGGCGGTGACGTCGATCTGCTCGACGGTGATGCTGTCCATGGTGGCCGAGGCCGCGGTGATGTTGACCTCGGAGTAGGTGCCGCTGACGGCCTGCGGCAGGAAGGCCCATCCCTCGATGGACACCTCCGGCTCCTCGGCCATCTGGAGCCTCTGGGCCAGCTGGCTCGCGACCATGTTCTGCGCGAAGCCGCGTGCCCCGATGTCGGCCGCAACCACGGCGACCGCCAGGAGGATCAGGAGAACGACGAGAAACTTACGCATCGGAGATCCCAGCACACTTTCTTTCGTTCCGGCGCGCTCTCGGCTGGGTCATCCCGCCGGTCGTGGTCACACGCCATCGGCGCCCGACGGGCGCCGGTCATGGAAACCTGTCGGAAAGGCTACTTCACCACGGGTTGGATGCCCGGGGCCTTCCACCGGTTTGTCCCGCCTGGACAAATAGACCGGTTCGAGACATTCCGCAGGATGGAACGGGGCTCGACAGCCCCGGTGGCAGGCCTTCCAGCCCTTCTCAGCGGGGCATCAGCATCGCGGCGAGGCCGTCGCTGGCCGCCGCGCCCGCGAGGGAGAGTTCGATCACGTTGGTGGCGACCACGTGCTGGGGGCTGAGGCGGGCGAACTCCAGGACGTGCGGCTGCTGCTCGTGCTCCTCCTGCGCCAGCTCGTCACGGTACATCGCGTAGACGATGCGCTGGAGCGGCGCGCTGGGCACCGTGTGGCAGGCGAACAGCAGGGTGTCCGGCTCGCTGCGGGAGACCTGGGCGACGAGGGCGTCGGCGATGCGGTCGAAGCCCGGGCCCTGGCGGTCGGCGAGCGTGTAGATGGTGATGACGCCGCGGAGCTTGCTGGGCGGCGCCTGGCGGACCGGCGGGCCGTCGTAGTAGTCGTCGTAGGGGTCGGCTTGGCGACGCTTGCGGCGCACGGGCTCCTCCGGGAGTTCGTCGTCGGGGTCCGCGCCCCCGTCGTCGTCGTAGTCGTCGTAGTAGTCGTCATCGTCGTAGGGGTCGCGGCGCGGGCGCGCGGCCATGGCGGCGGCCCCCCACAGCGCGGCGACGGCGCCGAGCATCAGCAACGGCCCCCCGAAGCCGAGGCCGAAGCGGCCGACCACGACGGAGAGCAGCGCGGCCAGGCTGACCAGCCCCAGCACCGACAGGTCGGTGCGGCGGTGGTCGGAGGCGCGCCTGGCGACCGCGACGAGCGCCGTGACGAGCAGGACCGCGACGAGGACCTGGGCGATGTTGACGAGTGAGCGCGGGATGAGGTCGTAGTGGTCGCCCAGAGCGGGGTAGGAGGCGTCGAAACGGGTGCTCACCCGGTCGACGGACAGCACCACCAGGGGAACGATGGTGAACGCGCTGAGGAACAGCCGCGAGGCGAACCGGCCGCGGGGGGAGCGGACGCCGTACTCCAGGGCGCCCCAGGCCATGTAGAGCGGGCCCAGGAGGCTGATGCCGATATGCAGCAGCCGGAAGGTGAGCTCGCCGAAGTCGAACATCGCGCCGATCACGGCCGCGCTGAGGCCGACCGTCGTACCCAGTGCGGCGACGAGCCATCCGACCGCGGCCACACTGGGACGGCGCTGGGCGTACGCGGCGAGCGCGGCGGTGGCGCTCCAGCCCACCAACGCGCTTATGAATGCCAGTCCTACCGTCACCATCCCGACAATGATGCTGCACGTTAGCGGGTGGATGTGCACTCGGTGCAGCTTTGGGGGGCCGGCGCGGGCGGCGATCCCGCAGAGTGGAGGCCACAACGGGGATTTACACTGTGACCTTCATCACCAGGTTTGCCGCCGCATCCCAGGGGCTCCACCCTGCCCGCGGGTGGCCGTAGGCTCGCACTACGCGGGGAGCGCCGCCCCGACACCGGAAGGGCCGTTTCCCCCACCCAAGCCAGGAGAGAACCGTGTCACACGACGCCGTGTCCCCGAACGCGCGCGGGGCCGCCTTCTTCGACGTGGACAACACCCTGATGCGGGGTGCGTCGATCTACCACTTCGCCCGGGGCCTGGCCTCCCGGGACCTGTTCACCACCCGCGACCTGATGCGGTTCGCGTGGGGGCAGACGGTGTTCCGGGTGACCGGCAGCGAGCAGCCCGAGCACATCAACGCCGCGCGCGAGGCCGCGCTGGCGTTCGTGGCCGGACACGGCGTGAACGACCTGGTCGCGCTCTGCGAGGAGATCTACGACGACACCATGGCCGACCGGATCTGGGAGGGCACCCGGGCGCTCGTCCAGGGGCACCTGGACGCGGGGCGGCCGGTGTGGCTGGTGACCGCGACGCCGGTGGAGCTGGCCCAGATCATCCGGCGGCGGCTGGGGCTGACCGGCGCGCTGGGCACCGAGGCCGAGTGCGTCGACGGGGTGTACACGGGGCGGTTGAACGGGGACCTGCTGCACGGTCCGGCCAAGGCCGTGGCGGTGCGCGCCCTCGCCCACAGGGAGGGGTGGGACCTGGCGTCCTGCTCCGCCTACAGCGACTCCTCCAACGACCTGCCGCTGCTGTCCCTGGTGGGGCGCCCGCACGCGGTCAACCCGGACACCGACCTGCGCAGGTACGCCCGCACGCACGGGTGGCCGGTGCACGACTTCCGGCGGCACCGGAACACGCTGCGGGTGGCCGTCCCGGCGGCGGCCGTGGGCGCCGTCGCCGGTGCCGTGGCGCTGCACGCGGTCAGACAGAGACGGACCGGCTGAGCCGAGCGGGAGGAGCCGGACCCGGGACCGGCCGCGCTGAGCCGGGCGGGAGGAGCCGGACGCCGGGCGCGGGCGGGCCGAGCCGGGCGAACCGAACCCCGAGCCCCGGACGCCCTGGTCACGGGGAGCGGGCAGGCTGGTTCGGAGGAACCCGACACCGGGACCGGCCAGACCGGGCGAGCCGGACCGAAGGCCGGAGACGGGCGGGCCCAGATGAACAGGGAACCGGCCGCAGGGAGGACCGCCGCACGGCGGCGGACCCGCGACCGGAGTTGTCCACAGGTCACGCGGAGGCGTGGCGCTGGCGGGCGGCCGCCTGGTGGAATGGATCAAGGGGGCCCAGGGGCCCGAAACACTTCATGCTGCCCATAACGCCCTCAGATGCGCTTTCCGGGCGTTTCGTGCCTTCGGCCGCCCCAGGGGCCGACCGGAGGTCCCTCAGCGCCCCAGCGTGGCCCTGGCGAGGGCGAGCACGTGAACGGGCCGCAGACCGCCTCCGCGCGAGGACGTACCGCTGCGGCTGCCCGCGTAGGTCTCGAAGGCCTCCACCGAGCTGTAGGCGGGCGACCAGTCCAGCACCCGCTCCAGGGAGTCGGTGTGCATGCCCGAGGTGTTGAGGCCCGCGCTCACGGCGCGAGCGGTGCTGGAGCTCGCGTAGTCGATCCGGCCGTGCCTGGCCAGACCGCGCAGCACCCGCAGGCCGCGCGCGGGGACGGGAAGCCGCTGGCCGCCGACGCGGCGCAGGCAGTGCGAGAGGCGGACCGAGTCCTCGCCCGCCACGTCGAAGAACCCGGTGCCGTCGCTGAGCGCCATGCGCACCAGCGCCTCGGCGCCGTCGTCCTCGTGCAGGAACTGCACGTCGGGGTCGCTGCCCAGCACGGTGGGCACGAACCGCGAGTCCAGGTAACGCGTGAGCGGGGTCCTCACGGAGGGGCCGATGAGGTTGGCGAACCGCAGGACGGCCACCGACAGGTCGGGGCGGCGGCGCTGGAGGCCGCGGGTGTGCCGCTCGACCTCGGCCGCGTCGTCGGCGTCCAGGGTGGCGCTGGACCGCACCACCAGGCGCCGGACGGTGGTGGAGCGCTGGGCCGCGCCGAGCACCCGCATGGTGCCCAGGACGTTGTCCTCGCGGTTGGGACGGCCCACGGTGTCCAGGCCCAGGTGCAGGACGAGCTCGGCGCCGGAGTCGGCGACGATCGTGTCCAGGCTTCCGTCGTGCAGGTCGACATGGGCGTACTCGACCCCCGGCGCGCCCGTGGGCGGCGGCGAGGAGTCCGCACCGATCACCCGGCGGACACCGGGCTCCTCGCTCAGGGTCTGCGCGACCCTGGCGGCCAGGGGTGTGGAAACCCCGGTGACGAGTACGACACGAACCATGGCGACACGTTCCTTGGGAGGAGACGGGAGCTGTTCCGGCAGGCCCGCGGACCGTTCACCCCGAGGGTGAACCGGCGACCGCGACCCGTGAGACACAACAGCGCCTCACCCAGAAAATTCCATTGCCGCGGCCAAGGCCGGGCAAGGACGGCGGTGTCTCCGCGTCCGGGCGTGCCTGGAGCGCGCCCGCGCCCGCGGAGAGACGACGTCCGCCGCTGCCGGTCCTACTTCTTGTTGCGACGGGCGACGCGCGTGCGCTTGAGCAGCTTGCGGTGCTTCTTCTTCGCCATCCGCTTGCGGCGCTTCTTGATGACGGAACCCATGGGATCACCTTCTCGCTGACGGAGGTTACGGACATGCCGCACCGCTGGGCGGTGGAAACCGGCAAGGGGCTCGGATGCGGTCACCGGAGCCGTTCGGACACCGGCGTGCCCGGGGCCCGGAGCGGCCGGTGCGACCGGGGCGGTGTGCCCCGGGTCCGGCGCTGGAGAGCGCGCACCTACCGCACCCGAAGGCCCAGCTTACCGTTACGGGTGCGCGCTCCGGGTCACGCCCCGGGAAGAGCGGGCTCGTCCTTGTACAGGACGGCGGCGGGCTCCGCGTAGCTGACGCTGGTCAGCCGCTGGTCGCTGAAGGTCAGCGACGTCACGCTCGCCAGGTTGCACTCGCGCAGGTCCGGGCGGTGCCAGAGGCGTTTGCCCTCGGCCGCGCGGCGGGTCATCCAGATCGGCAGCTGGTGGCTGACGCACACGGCCTCGCGGCCCCACGCCGCCCGGCGGGCGATCTTGACGGCCTCCACCATGCGGGCGACGATCTCGGAGTAGGGCTCGCCCCAGGACGGCAGGAACGGGTTGTACACCCGGCTGAACACGCGTGGATCGCGCACCGACCGCCGCGACAGGCTCATGCCCTCGAACTTGTTGGCCGCCTCGACGAGCCGGTCGTCCAGGGTGACGGACAGGTCCGTCGCCTTCTGAAGGGGCACGGCGGTCTCCTGGGTGCGGTCCAGCGGCGAGGAGAACAGCGCCGCGATGTCGTGGCCCTCGAACCACTCCGCGGTCATCTCCGCCATCTGCTGGCCCCGGTCGCTGAGGTGGAAGCCGGGGAGCCTTCCGTAGAGCACCTTGCCGGGGTTGTACACCTCTCCGTGTCGCAGCAGGTGCACGACGGTGGTCGTCGTCATCGTGTGTGTCTTTCGTTCGGGGTCGTGGGCGGCGGGGCTGTACCGGCCCTGGGCGTCAGCCCTGGGCCTCGGCCGCGGCGCGGGCCGCCCTGGGCAGCGCCGAGACCACCCGGTCCACGGCGGCGTCGTCGTGCGCGGCGGAGAAGAACCAGGCCTCGAAGGCGGCGGGCGGCAGGTACACGCCCTGGTCGAGCATGGCGTGGAAGAACGCGGAGAACACCGCGGTGTCGGTGGTGCGCGCGGTGTCGAAGTCGACGGCCTCCTGGTCGGTGAAGAACACCGTGAAGAGGTTGCCGCCGTTCTGGATCCTGTGGACGACCCCGGCCTCGCCGAGCGCGTCGGAGACCTCGGCCGACACCCGGGCGGAGACCGCGTCGATGCGGGCGTAGACCTCGGGGGTGGCGCCCCGCAGGGTGGCCAGACCGGCGGCGGTGGCCAGCGGGTTCCCGGACAGGGTGCCCGCCTGGTAGACGGGGCCGTTCGGTGCGAGGCGGTCCATGATCTCGGCCCGGCCGCCGAACGCGGCGGCGGGCAGGCCGCCGCCCATGACCTTGCCGAAGGTCATGAGGTCGGGGGCGACCCCCTCCAGACCGAACCAGCCCGAGGCGCTGACGCGGAAGCCGGTGAGGACCTCGTCGAGGATGAGGAGGGCGCCGTTGGCGTGCGCGATCTCCTTGATCCGGGCGTTGAACCCGTCCCGGGGCGCGACGACGCCCATGTTGGCGGGGCAGGCCTCGGCGATCACGCAGGCGATCTCGTCGCCGTGCTCGGCGAAGGCGCGCTCGACCGCCCCGGGGTCGTTGTAGGGCAGCACGAGGGTGTCGGCGGCGCTGGCCCCGGTCACGCCCGGGGAGTCGGGCAGGGCGAAGGTGGCCAGGCCCGAACCGGCGGAGGCCAGGAGGGCGTCGACGTGGCCGTGGTAGTTGCCCGCGAACTTGACGATCTTGCTGCGCCCGGTGAAGCCGCGCGCGAGGCGGATCGCGGACATGGTGGCCTCGGTGCCGGAGTTGACGAGGCGGACCTTCTCCACGGGGGTGCGTCCGACGATCAGCTCGGCCAGCTCGACCTCGCCGGGGGTCGGCGCGCCGTAGGAGGTCCCGGCGTCGACCGCGCCGTGGAGGGCCTCGACGACGGCGGGGGCCGCGTGGCCGAGGATCAGCGGTCCCCAGGAGCACACCAGGTCGACGTACTGGCGGCCGTCGGCGTCGGTGAGGTAGGGGCCCTCGCCCTTGACGAAGAAGGGCGGGGTGCCGCCGACGGCGCCGAAGGCGCGGACGGGGGAGTTCACGCCGCCGGGCACGACGGCGGAGGCACGCTGGAAAAGCTCTGCTGAAGTCTGTTGAGTACCCACCTCACCAGTGTGTCAGCTGTGTCCGGTACCGGGACCATGACCCGCCTCGCGTCGACCGAGGTCCCGGCGTCGGCGCCTGGGTCAGGGGCGGGTCAGAGCACGGATGAGCTGGTGGATCCGTGTGCTGGGGTCGCCCGTCGGCGGCAGGCGCCCGGCGCGCTCACAGGCGTCCTCGAGGCCGTGGGCGAAGTCCTCGAAGCGGGTCCCGCCCTTGCTCCATCGGGGCAGGAGTGCCCTGAGTTCCCTTTCGGCCCTGGCCGCGGTGACGAGTGCGGACCGGTGGTCCCTGAGGTGGAGGATGAGCCAGGTCTCGAAGGCGGGAGTGGAGGGGGCGGTCTCGATCCCGCCCCGGGCGGCGGCCGCCACGAGGGCGGTGACGTCCTCTCCGTCGGTGTCGAACACCGCCCAGAGCTCGGTGCAGTCGTCCCGCTTCGCCTCGGCCGCACTCCTGACCACGATCTCGCGCTGGAGGTGTTTGGCCTTGCGGGCGTGGACGGTGTGCAGCCGTACGTCCGGATGCTTCTTCATCGTGTCGAAGTAGCGCTTCTCGGTCTCACCCTCGCAGACGACGAGGTAGACGCGCCTCTCCTCGCGGTGCGGCCCGCGACGGTCGAGGCTCGTCTCCCGCTGCTCCCTCCTGCGCCGCTTGCTCACGGGGTGGCCTCCTCCGACTCCCGTGCCTGCTCGCGCCTGTGCAGGGTGTCCCGGAACAGTTCGTCGTCCACGTCCGGAACCGCGCCGTAGCGACCGGTGAGGTAGCGCCGGGCGCGGTTGTCGTCTCCCCGGGGCTTGAAGTCGCTGAGCGGGTAGAGCGAGGTCCGTCCCCGGTCGTCCTTGTCCACGAACCAGATGTGGTCGCGCTTGAGGACCTCCTCACCGCGTACGCGTCCGAGGAGGGCGGCGTCGTGGCTGGTGAAGACCAGCTGGGCGCCCTTGGGGTTGTGTTCCTCGTCCTGGAAGAGGGAGATGACCTTGGCGGAGAGGTAGGGGTGGAGGCTGGCGTCGATCTCGTCGACCACGAGGACTCCGCCCGTTTCGAGTACACGCTGGGCGTCGAAGCCGATCGTGGTGAACGCTCGGGTGCCCAGTGACTCCTCCTCCCACAGGAGCGGAGTCGCGGACTCGTCTCCTCGGTGGTGGAAGAGGAGAGTGGTGCGTTCGCGGATCAGGCTTTCGAGGAGCGCTGTATAGCTCGCCGTCTTACCGCTGCCCGTCGCGAGGTGAGCGACATGGGACACGCGATCGTCAGGCTGTTCCTGTGAGATCCGCTTCAGCGACTGTCGGAACTGTTCACGTGCGGACGGGGGCAGTTCGGTGGTCGCTGTATCCAACTCAGGACCGGAACGCTGATCATGCAGTTCCACGGTCTCGATACCGGTGTCAGCGGACTTCAGGAGACGCCCGAGACCAGCCATGTGCTCCTCGGAGACCTTTCCTCTCCGTAGCCAGGCCGGGTGGTCCGGACTGCGTTCCGTGGTGGACGCCAGGCTCTCGGAGAACCAGCGGTAGACCGGTTCCACTTCTGCGTTCGAGGCGCGGGCGGCGACGGTGAGGAAGAGGACGTTCTGACCGGTGATCTCCTTGACCTGGCGCAGTTTGCCCGAGGCCTGGTCTCCGAAGAGGAAGTCCTCCCCCTCACGCTCGAACACGACGCGTCTGCGCTGTCTGGGGTAGCTGTACAGCCATTCCTCCACGACCTGCTCGTCATCGATTCCGAAGCCGTAGGTGTGGCGGACTCCGTCGATCACGAGGTCGACCACGAACGTGGAGGGTTCCTCACGGGCGCTCGCACCCAACTTGAAGGGGTGGCGCTGAATGCCGCTCCCCGGCTCGTTGCGGCTCATCGACCACCGGACCGTGTCCCGCATGAAGGAGAGGGCGTCCAGCAGATTCGACTTGCCCGAGGCGTTGGCCCCGAAGATCCCCGCGACCGTGGCGGCCTCCCAGTCGGCCTCCTGCGGGCGGGCGTCGTCGTAGACGGGAGTGAGCAGGAGCTGTTGCTCCTCCCGGATGGACTTGTGGTTCTCGACGCGGAAACTCAGCAGCATCGCGGCACTCTCCCCGAAAGTTGAGCGGCTTCACCGCTTTTCGCGCGGAAAAACCACACACGGCAAGCATGCCATGTGGCCGTGGCCACACACGCGTGTGCCCCGCCCCCGGGGGACAGGGACGGGGCACACGGGGGTCCGCTCAGTTCCGGGCGGCGTAGCCGTCCCGGGCGGAGGCGTCGGCGTCAGACGAGGACGGCGCGCCCGTGTCCGGAGCGTCCGGACTGTCCGGCCGGTCGGCGCGCACCAGCGGGCGCAGGCGGTCGTTGCGGGCGAGCAGCTCCACGAGGGCGGTCATCGGGCGGGACGCGGCGAGGGAGACCAGGGCCGCGACGGTGGCGCCGACGAGGAGGCCGACGGTGACGTCGTGGGGGTAGTGGGCGCCGACGAAGACCCGGGAGAAGGCCTCCAGGACGGCGAGCAGCACGGCGAGGACGGCGATGCGGCGCCAGGCCAGGATGAGCGCCGCGGCGGCGGCACCCGCGATCGCGGCGTGGTTGCTCGGGAAGGACCAGTCGCCGAGCGGGTCGCAGGCGGCGATCGTGGTCAGGTCGGTCATCGCCTGGCAGGGGCGCATCTGCTCGAAGAACGACTTCACCGTGCGGCTGACCGCGTAGGCGACGACGGTGGCGACGGGGGCGAACAGGGCCAGGCCCACCAGGCGGGAGTCCGCGGAGCGGGCGCGCCACCAGGCGGCGAGGAAGAGGACGGCGAACACGCCGAGGAAGAGGTCGGTGCCCACGTAGGCCACGCTCCGCACCCAGGGGTCCAGGTCCGCCGTGAACCCGATCAGGGCCCGGGACCAGGCAGCGCTGACGGCGAGGATCTCAGAGACCATCTCTCTCCATTGGGTCGGTCGGGGGGAGGGTCGCACGCAGGGGGGAGGGACTGGGCGACGTCCCGTCCAAAGGTGACGGGAATCCCACGCTTCGGTGACAGGAAAGGCTTCATCCTGTCATCAACCGGGACTTCTCGGACCCGCGAAACGGCCGTACCGACGAAAGAGACGGACGGCACCGACGAAGGAGTCGCCGTGCCGCCCGAAAGGCCCGGCGTACCGATGAGTAGCTTGGGGACGACCACCCGCCCGGCGGTGCCCATCCGCCTTTCCGAGACGGAGCCCTGATGACCTCGAACTTCTCCACGGCCGACCTCGTCGACGACCACGGCGACACCCTGCGCAGCTGCTCCACGCAGTTCCGTCAGTTCGGGGGGCGCGCGGTGTTCTCCGGCCGGATCCGCACGGTCCGGTGCCACGAGGACAACGGCCTGGTCAAGCAGGTCCTCAACACCCCGGGCGACGGCGCGGTCCTGGTGGTGGACGGCGGCGGATCGCTGCGGTCGGCCCTGATGGGCGACATGATCGCCGAGGCGGCCGTGGCCAACGGCTGGGCCGGAACCGTGATCTTCGGCGCGGTCCGCGACACCCGCGCCCTGGGCGGGCTGGACCTGGGCGTGAAGGCGCTGGGCTCCAACCCCCGCAAGTCCCTCAAGGACGCAGCCGGTCGCCTGGACGTGCCCGTGACCTTCGGCGACGTCACGTTCGTTCCGGGCGAGTGGCTCTACGGCGACGAGGACGGCGTGGTGGTGAACGCCGAGGAGATCCGGCTCTGACGCCGGACCACACGGAGACGAACGGAGGAGGTCCCGGGGATGACCTCTCCGTGCCTCCCCGGCGCCTCCTTCCGGCGAGCCCTCAGGCCCTCCCGGGCGGGTTCCGAGCCTTCCCCCCGCCCGCCGCCCGCCGCCGTCGCGTGCCCCGCGCGCTCAGGCCCGGCCGCGCGGGAGCGGGCCCCGACCCCGCCCTGCCCCGGCCCCCTGGGACCGCTCAGGCCCGGCCTCGCAGGAGCGGGAACACCAGGGCCGCGCACATCGCGGGCAGCAGCAGAAGCGGGACGAGGAACCACACCGACGCGAGGTCGACGAGCAGGACGGCCGCCGCCTGCGCCAGGCCGACCAGCACGAACCCGGTCCTCATGAGGCGGTGCGCGGACGCCCACCAGCGGACGAGGGGCGTGTCGTGGTCCGCCCCGGGCTCCGGCGCGGGCAGGGCGGCGCCGACACCGACCAGGAACAGACCGGTCACCACACCCATCACCCGGCCGACCGGAAGGTCCCATCCGGCCTGGCCCAGGACGAGCACGCCGTGCGTCACCAGCAGGAACAGGGACAGCAGGCACAGGAGGGCGTTCATGCCCCGCGTGGCGCTCCTCGCGGTCGGCGCCCCCGGCAGCCCCAGCGCGTCCTGGAGACCAGTCTGGAGACGGGAGCCGAAGACCGCGGCGGCCGACAGCACGACCGCCAGGAACCCGGTCGTCAGGGGCAGGGCCAGCGCGAGCACCGCCCGGGGGACCGTGTCGGGGGTGCCGTCCAGGTTGGTCCGGCCGCTGAGCACCGTTCCCGGCAGGTCGGGCCAGGCCGTCCAGGAGACGAACGCCATGAGGGCGACCACGACCGCCGTGACGAGAATTCCCAGAAGGGGGAGCCGGGGCCTTTCCACATTCCCCTCCACCGTTTTCCGCGCGCTGTTCATGCCGTTTCTCCCTCTTCCCCGCCGTTCTCGTGGAACAACACTAGGAAAGGGCGTTCCGGAACCGCATCGACCGCGCGGCACGGTGCGGTCACCCGGTCCGCGGACACCGGACATGCCGGAGGTCATGGTGCGGACATGCCCCTGACCATGACCCCTCCCGCCGGTTCGCGCGGGGCCGTCCCGGCTACGCTCTGCAGAATGCGCGTTTCCGGTCCCCTGCCCGACCTGTCCTCCTGGGTCACGCTCCACGAGAACCGTCCGCCCCGCGTACTGGAACTGCTGTTCTGGGGCGCGGTCGCACTCACTCTGGGCCTTTACGCCCTGTTGTTCCTGAGCGGCCTGGCGCCCTTTCCCAGCGGCGACCCGGTTCCCGACGCCGCCGTGCTCGTCAGCGTCGGCGTCCTGCTGGTCTGCTGCGCGCTGTGGCCGTTCCTGGCCTGGTCCCCGGCGTCCCCGTGGCCGCGCAGGGCCGCCAGCGCCGTCTTCCTCGCCCTCACCGTGCTCTGCATGCTCAGCAGCAACCACACGACCTTCCTGCTGCTGTGCGTGGGCACGATGAACGCGGTGGCCGTGTTCGGGCTTCAGGGCGGGATCGGCTACGGCTCCGCCGTGCTCGTGTTCAGCGTCGGCCTGACCCTGGTGGTCCCCGGCCTGCCGTTCGCGGTGGGACTGTTCGCCGGGATGGTCCTGCTGTTCATCGTGGCGGCGTCGGGAACGGTGTTCCTCGGCCTGACCGTGGCCGCGCGGCGGGCCGAACGCACGCGGGAGCTCCTGGCCGCGCTGGAGGAGGCCCACGGGGAGCTGAGCCGCCGCTCCGAGCGCATCCGCGAGCTCACCGTGGCCGAGGAGCGCGCCCGCATGTCCCGGGAGATGCACGACAGCACCGGCCACTACCTGACCGCGCTCACCATGTCGCTGTCGAACGCGCTGCGCTTTCGCACCGCCCGGCCCGGCGCCGCGTGGGAGGAGGTGGAGCAGGCCCGCGAACTCGCCCGGGAGGCGCTCACCGACACCCGGCGCTGGGTGCGCGCGCTGCGCCCCCTGCGGTTGGAGGGGCGCGCGGGGCTGGCCGCGATGCGGGCGATGGCCGCCTCCTTCGACGGCGGGGGCATCCGGATCGGGTTCGCCGTCAGCGGCACCGGCGTCTGGCCGGACCTGTCGGAGGAGGCCGAGCTGGTCTGCTACCGGGCGCTCCAGGAGGGCCTGACGAACGCGATGCGCCACTCGGGCGCCGACCTGGTCGAGGTGGAGGTGCTGACCCGTGCCGACGGGGTCGCGGTCACGGTGACCGACAACGGCGGCGGCGCCGCGGAGGAGGCGGTGCTCGGAGGGTTCGGGCTGCGGGGCCTGTCCGAGCGGGTCGAGGCCGTCGGCGGGACGATGCTCAGCGGCAACGTGCGCGCGGCCGACCCGGCACGGGAGGACACGGCTCCGGAGGGCCGAGCACGGGAGGACGGAGCGCACGGGGACGCGGCTCAGCGGGGGCGCGGGCACCGGGGCGGCGCTCACGGGGACCCCGCACGGCAGGAGCGCACCCGGGAGGACGCGGCTCCGGAGAGCGGGTTCCCGGCGGGTCCCCGCGGTTTCCGCCTCCGCGCGGAGGTTCCCGCGCACACCCGTACGCGGGAGACTGTTCCCGGCACGGCTGGGGGCACCACATGACCACTGTCTCGGTCCTGATCGTCGACGACCAGATCCTGATGCGGCAGGGGCTGCGCAAACTGCTGGAGATCGAGGAGGGCGTCGACGTCGTCGGCGACGCCGCGGACGGCGTCGAGGCCCTGGAGTTCCTGTCGGCCGCCGACCCGCTCCCCGACGTGGCCCTGGTGGACGCCCGCATGCCCCGCATGGACGGGGTGGCCCTCATCGGCCGGATGCGCGCGGAGTACCCGGACGTGCCCGCACTGGTGCTGACCACGTTCGACGACGACGAACTGGTCTTCGGCGGCCTGCGGGCCGGAGCGCGCGGCTACCTGCTCAAGGACGTGCCGCCGGAGGAGCTGGTGACGGCGATCCGCCGCGTCGCCCGGGGCGAGACCGTCCTCGGCGGCCCGGCGGCCGAACTGCTGGTCGCCGCGCTCGGCGAGGACCGCTCCCCCGTCTCCTCGGCGGCCCCGCCGCGTTCGCCGGAACGCCGGGCGGAGGCGCCCCGGTTGTCCGAGCGCGAGGCGGAGGTGGCGCGGCTGGTGGGCACGGGCGCCACCAACCGGGAGGTCGCGCGGACCCTGTTCATCACCGAGGGGACCGCGAAGAACCACGTCACGAGCATCCTGCGCAAACTCGGACTGCGCGACCGCACCCGGCTCGCCCTGTGGGTGCGGGAGCGGCGCGACGGTTAGGGCCCGTCCCCAGCGCCTCCCCAGCGGCGGTCCGGCCATGACCCCGCCCCAGAACCGGTATAGTATGGACGGTATAGTTATTGGTTGCTGAGAAGGGCGCCGCATGATCGAGATCCTGAAACCCGCCGAGCTGGCCCGAGCGAAGGACACGGGCGCCCTGGTCGCTCACATCCTCCGGACGGTGCGGAGCCGCAGCACGGTCGGCACGAACCTCCTGGACATCGACCGGTGGGCCCGGGAGATGATCGCCGAGGCCGGAGCGCAGTCCTGCTACGTCGACTACGCGCCGTCCTTCGGACGCGGGCCGTTCGGCCACTACATCTGCACGGCCGTCAACGACGCCGTGCTCCACGGACTGCCCCACGACTACGCGCTGGCCGACGGCGACCTGCTCACACTCGACCTCGCCGTCTCCAAGGCCGGAGTCGCCGCGGACGCCGCCATCAGCTTCGTCGTGGGCGAGTCCAGGCCCCCGGAGAGCGTCGCGATGATCAGCGCGACCGAACGCGCGTTGGAGGCGGGGATCGCCGCCGCCCGGCCCGGGGCCCGCATCGGCGACGTCTCCCACGCCATCGGCTCGGTCCTCAGCGCGGCGGGGTACCCGATCAACACCGAGTTCGGCGGTCACGGCATCGGATCGACGATGCACCAGGACCCGCACGTCCCCAACACCGGACAGCCCGGCCGCGGGTACAAGCTGCGCCCCGGGCTCCTGCTCGCACTGGAGCCGTGGGTCATGGCGGACACCGCCGAGCTCGTCACCGACGCCGACGGGTGGACGCTCCGCAGCGCGACGGGCTGCCGTACGGCGCACAGCGAGCACACGATCGCCGTCACCGACGGCGGAGCGGAGATCCTCACCCTGCCCGGGTGAGCGTCCCAGCGCCGCTCACGCGACTGACCGGCGCCGCCGGCCGGTACGCCCGGCGGGGCCCCGGGGAAGCTCCTACGGACCTCAGGCGGAGAACTCCTCGCTCGCGTCGGCGAGGATGTCGAGCACCACGATCGGGTCGGGCAGCACCACGGCCCCGTCCGCGGCGCGCGGGGGGCGGATCCAGGTGACCCGGTCGCCGGAGGGCAGCAGGGAGGGGGCGCCGAGCACGAAGCTGTCCCGGCAGTGCCAGCGCAGCCCCGGCATCTCCTCCACGGCCTCGGGCACGCAGTCCAGGTGGCAGGACCACCACTCGTCCTCGTCCACCGGCGAGCGGGTGGCCACGAAGAACAGGTAGCGCGAGGACTCCACCGCCGCGACCGGGCCCGCGGGGACGCCCGAGCGGCCCATGCGTGCCAGCGCCATCACTCCCGCCTCGCGGGGGACGTCGAACACGTCGAAGACCCGGCCGGTGGGCAGGATGATGTTCGCGTCGGGGGTGGCCGTCCACCACCGCCGGATGGTGGCGGTGTCGGTGCTGGCCTCCACGCCCCAGGCCATCGTCACCGGGTGCGCCGCCGGATCCGGACAGCCCATCCGGTCGCAGCTGCACGCGCGGTCCTGCCCCGGCGAGGTGCCGCGCGCCACCGGCCAGCCCAGCTCGGCGTAGCCCAGAGCGGCGTCCAGCATGCTGTCCGCCGCATGGCGGCGCTTACGTCGGTACAGAACCTCGGCCATGGAGCCTCCCCGGTGTTCGCTCGTGTTCCAGGCGCGGCCTCGCCGTGGGAGGCCCGGCGCCCGGAGACCGCGACCGGGGCGAGGGGCCTGGTCGCGCTACCGGAGCAGGCGGGCGGCCTCGGTCGCCCAGTAGGTGAGGATCTGCTCGGCCCCCGCCCTCCGGTAGGAGGTCAGTGTCTCCGTGATGGCCCGCTCGCGGTCGATCCAGCCCCGCTCCGCTGCCGCCTCGATCATCGCGTACTCGCCGCTGACCTGGTAGGCCGACACGGGTACCGGGGAGGCCTCGGCCACCTTGGCCACGATGTCGAGGTAGGCCAGGCCGGGCTTGACCATCACCATGTCCGCGCCCTCGGCCACGTCCAGGGCCACCTCGCGCAGCGCCTCGCGCGCGTTGGCGGGGTCCTGCTGGTAGCCGGAGCGGTCGCCGAACTGCGGCGCGCCCTCCGCGGCCTCGCGGAAGGGGCCGTAGAACGCCGACGCGTACTTGGCGGCGTAGGCCAGGATCGGCACCTGGCCGTGCCCGGTGCGGTCCAGCCCGGCGCGGATCGCCGCGACCTGGCCGTCCATCATGCCGCTGGGCGCCACCACGGCGGCGCCCGCCTCGGCCTGGGCGGCGGCGACGGACGCGTACCGCTCCAGGGTCAGGTCGTTGTCGACGTGCCCGTCGACCTCCAGCGGGCCGCAGTGGCCGTGGTCGGTGTACTCGCACAGGCACAGGTCGGCCATCACCACGAGGTCGTCGCCGACCTCAGCGGACAGGTCGCGCAGGGCGGCCTGGACGATCCCCTCGGGGTCGTCGGCGGCCGAGCCGTGCGCGTCCTTGTGCGCGGGGATACCGAACAGCATCACCCCGCCGACCCCGGCGGCGGCGGCCTCGTGGGCCGCCTTGCGCAGGCTGTCACGCGTGTGCTGCACCTGGCCGGGCATCGAGGAGATGGCCACCGGCTCGGTGATGCCCTCCTTGACGAACATCGGCAGGACGAGGTCCTCGGGGCGCACCCGGGTCTCGGCGACCAGGCGGCGCAGCGCCGGTCCGCGGCGCAGGCGGCGCGGCCGGACCACGGGGAAGGCGGCGTCGTTGCTGGAGGCGTTCATCACGGGGCTCCCGGAAAAGGTTCGTGCGTCGGTGGCGGTGTGGTCTCTCAGAGCTTGCGGCGGCGGCCGCGCCTCTTCTGACTGGGCTTGAGGACGGGCTTGCCCGCCTCGACCGCCTCGCGCCTCTTCGCGGAACCGTACTCCGAAAGGGCCTGCGCGAGGGCGGAAACCGAGGCTTTGGGCGCCACGACGTCGACACGCAGGCCGAACTCGATCGCGGTCCTCTCCGTCTCGGGGCCGATGACGGCGATGGCGGTGGTGTTGTGCGGCTTGCCCGCGATCCCCACCAGGTTGCGCACCGTGGAGGAGGACGTGAACAGCACCGCGTCGAAGCCGCCGCCCTTGATCGCCTCACGGACGGGCGCGGGCGGGGGCGCGGCGCGCACGGTGCGGTAGGCGGTGACGTCGTCGACCTCCCAGCCGAGCTTGTCCAGCCCGGCGGAGAGGGTCTCGGTGGCGATGTCGGCGCGCGGCAGCAGGACCCGCTCGATCGGGTCGATCTCGGCGTCGTAGGGCGGCCACACCGAGACCAGGCCCGAGCTGGACTGCTCGTCCTCGGGCGGGGCCAGGTCGGGCTGGATGCCGAACTCGCGCACGGCGCGTGCGGTGGCCTCGCCGACGACGGCGACCTTGACCCCGGCGAACGCGCGCGCGTCCAGGCCGTAGGACTCCAGGCGCTCGCGGATGGCCCGGACCGCGTTGACGGAGGTGAAGGCCACCCACTGGTAGCGGCCGGTGACCAGGCCGCGGACGGCGCGCTCCATCTGCTGCGGGGTGCGCGGCGGCTCCACGGAGATGGTGGGCACCTCCTCGGGCACCGCGCCGTAGCCGCGCAGCTGGTCGGACAGGGCGGCGGCCTGCTCCTTGGTGCGGGGCACCAGGACGCGCCAGCCGAACAGCGGACGGCTCTCGTACCAGGACAGCTCGGACTGGCGGCCCGCGGCGGGGCCCACGACCATCAGCGCGGGCGCGGTGACGTGGTGGCCCTTGGCGTCCTTGGCCTTGAGCTCGGCGACGAGCCGCCCCAGGGTGGAGGAGACCGTGGTCTGGCGGGTGGTGCCGCCCGCCCGCACGACCGAGACGGGGGTCGTGGCGGGCCGTCCTCCGGCGATGAGGGTCTTGCACAGCACGTCGAAGCCGGGGCCCTGGTGCTCGATCGGCTCCCCGGCGGGCGCGTCGCCGCCCATGACGACCAGGGTGGCGCCGCTGGCGGCGGCCTCGTGCCAGTCGACCCCTCCCCCGCCGTGCGCGCGGGCGTTGAGCACGCGCACCTCGGGGCTGTCCGCGTCCAGCAGCGGCACGCCCGCGAAGGTCGGCACGGAGGTGATCGCGGAGACGCCGGGGGCGACCTCGACCTCGACCCCGGCCTCGTGGCAGGCGGAGACCAGTTCGGCGCCGCGGCAGCCGAAGAACGGGTCGCCGGAGTAGAGGCGGACCACCCGCTGCCCGTCGCGGGCGCGGGCCACCGCCAGGGCGTTGACGTCGCCGCCGCACTCGCCCGCCTCGATCACGGAGACGTCCTCGGAGCAGTGGGAGAGGAGTTCGGCGCGAAAGCCCGAGAGCTCCTCGGCGGCGGGCTCGCGCAGGGTGATGACCACGTCGGCGCGGCTCAGCAGCTCGGCGCCGCGCAGGGTGAGCAGGTCGGCGCCGCCCGGACCGGAACCGACCAGGGCGACGTGCCCGGCCCGCGCTGCGGCGCGCGGTTCCTCCGGCTGGGGGTTGGCGTTGGCGTTCACGTACTGGCTCCTCTGTGTGGGTCGCCGCGCCCCGGTGTGCGGTGCCGGGGGCGGCGGTACGGCGGGCCCAGGCCGAGGAGGCCCGCCGGCTGCTCCTGCTTAGGGCGTGTCCCTCTCCGCGAAGGCCTCGGCAACGATGCGGTCGGCTCCCTCGGCGATCATCTGGCGGGCCAGGTCCCGGCCGAGCGCGGTGGCGGCGGCCAGGTCCCCGGGCGAGGCGAGGTCGACGGCGCGCTCGCGGCGCACGGCCTCGGCCCCGTCGGTGGCGACCACGGCGGCGCGCAGGCGCAGGCGGCCCGCCCCGGCGTCGTACTGGGCGTAGGCGCCGACCGGGGCCGCGCAGCCGGCCTCCAGCTCGGCGAGCACGGTGCGCTCGGCGACGACCTCGGCGCGGGTGGCGGGGTGGTCGACCGAGGCCAGGTAGGCGAGGTCGCCGTCGAGGCGCTCGGCGGAGCACTCGACGGCGAGGGCGCCCTGGCCGGGCGCGGGCAGCATCTGCTCGGGTTCGAAGACCTCGGTGACGTCGTCGGTCCGGCCGACGCGGCCGAGCCCGGCGTAGGCCAGGACGACGGCGTCGAGCTCTCCGGAGGCGACCTTGCCCAGGCGGGTCTCGGCGTTGCCCCGGATCGGGACGTAGACCAGGTCCGGGCGCAGCGCGGCGAGCTGGGCGACCCGGCGCGGGGAGCCGGTGCCGATCCTGGCCCCCGGGGGCAGGTCGGCGAACTTCAGCCCGTCGCGCGCGCACAGGGCGTCGCGCGGGTCGTCGCGCTCGGGGATGGCGGCCAGCACGAGCCCCTCGGCGGGCGCGGTGGGCAGGTCCTTGAGCGAGTGGACGGCGAAGTCGACGCCGCCCGCGTGGAGCTCGTCGC
Organism: Nocardiopsis synnemataformans DSM 44143; assembly: GCA_000340945.1. Lineage (GTDB taxonomy): Bacteria > Actinomycetota > Actinomycetes > Streptosporangiales > Streptosporangiaceae > Nocardiopsis > Nocardiopsis synnemataformans. Next base: position 23,208 of record ANAW01000046.1, read on the forward strand.
GCAGCGCGTTGACGAACACGCCGGTGCCGCCGAGCTGGGTCAGGTGCGCCTTGGTGACGTCGCCGAAGCTGGTGATCAGCTCCAGCTCGATCGCCCTGCCGGTGCGTTCGGTGATGGCGTCGGCGACCATCCGCGACTGGCTGGTGGCCATGGTGCTGCGGCGGGTGCCGAGCCTGGCCGGGGCGCCGTCGGCGGACGCGCCGGGGTCGGATGCGCCGTGGGAGGGCGTGCCGGTCATGACTCCTCCTGTGCGGTCCGTGCCGCGGTGGCGGTGCCCTCGGGCGCGGTGAGCGCCTCGGGGCTTCCGGGGTCGAGTGCGAAGAGTTCTCTCAGTGCCGCCTCGTAGGACTCCCCGTCCGGCGCGGCGGCCAGTTCCTTGACGCGCACGGTCGGTCTGTGCAGGAGCTTGTCGGCGACGCGGCGCATGGCGCGGCTGATCTCCTCGCGCGTGCGGTCGTCGAGGTCGGCGGGCAGGCGGCCGTGCAGGCGCGACAGCTCGGCGTCCACCACGTCCCTGGCCTGGGCGCGCAGGGCGACGACGGTGGGGGTCACCTGGTGGGCCCGGCGGACCGCGCGGAACTCGCCGACCTCCTCGTCGACGATGCCGCGCACGAGGGTGAGGGCGCTGTCGCGGCCGGTGTCGGCGCCGGGCGCGGTGGCGGCGGCCTGGCGCAGGTCCTCGATGTCGACCAGGCGCACGCCGGGCAGCTCGCGCACGGCCGGGTCGATGTCGCGGGGCAGCGCGAGGTCGAGGAAGACCAGGGGCCGCGTGCGCCCGGCGGTGGCGGCGGCCACGGCGTCGGCGTCCAGGACCAGGCCCTGGGCTCCGGTGCAGGAGATGACGAGGTCCACCTCGGCCAGGGCGCCGACGGCGTCGGCGAAGGGGACGGCGCGGGCGTCGACGGTGTCGTAGGCCTCGGTGAGGCACTCGGCCAGGCGCGCGGCCCGGTCGAAGGTGCGGTTGGCCACGACGACCGCCTCCGCGCCCTGGCGGGAGACGGTGTTGGCGGACAGGGCGCTCATGGACCCGGCGCCGAGGACGAGGACGCGCACGCCCGTGAGGGGGCCGTGCGCGGGCCGGGCGAGCCCGGGCGCGTCGGCGGTGTCGCCCGGGGCCGCGGACATGGGGCAGCCCGCGGGGGGCAGCGAGCCCACGGTCTGGGCGGTCTGGACGGCGGTGGTCTGGGGCGCGCCGGTCGGGCCGAGCCCGAGGCCGCCGGAGGCGACGGTGAGGCCGAAGCTGACCATGTCGGCGCCCGCGTGGTCGAGGTGGGTCTCGGTGTGGGCGCGCTTGCCCACGCGCAGGGCGCGCTGCCCGAGGTCGTTGAGGACGCGGCCGACGGAGCCCGTCTCCTGGCCCTCCTTGAGGGCGTCGCGCACCTGGCCGAGGATCTGGCCCTCGCCGAGGACCATGGAGTCGAGTCCGCAGGTGACGGAGAACAGGTGCTGGACCGCGCGGTCCTCGTAGTGGACGTAGAGGTGCTCGGAGAGCTCGCCGAGGGGGACCCCCGTGTGCCAGGAGAGGAGTTCGGTGATGGCCGAGACGCCGCCGTGGAAGGCGGAGACGTCGGCGTAGACCTCGGTGCGGTTGCAGGTGGAGACCACCATGACCTCGTTGACGGGCTCGGAGCCGACCATCTCCGCGACCGCGTTGCCGCGGGTCTCCCCGTTCAGCGCGACACGTTCGAGGAGCGCCACCGGCGAACTCCGATGGCTCAACCCCACGGCCAGGACACTCATCCGCACTACTCCTATGCAGGCACCACACAGCGTCTTCGTATGCCTCGGCAGCGGCCAGACCGCCGGAGGCGCGGCGCACGCTCGCTCATCGCCCACCGCTCATGCGGGCCTCACGGCCCGGATCGTCCATCCCTCACGTCACGTCAGCTCCAGTCCCGCGCGTTCCGCGCCGCGACCGTCGCCATCGGCCCTGCGCTGCGCGTGGAAGGCGAGGATCTGGAGTTCGATGGACAAGTCGACCTTACGCACATCGACCCCGTCCGGCACATTGAGTACGACCGGCGCGAAGTTGAGGATGCTGGCCACCCCCGCCTCGACGAAGCGCGTCGCCACGCCCTGCGCGGAGACCGCCGGTGTCGTGATGACACCGATGGAAACTCTCTCGGAACGGACAACCTCCTCCAGGTTGTCAATATGCCTCACGTCCAGGGACGCGACACTCTGCCCCACCATCGCCGGGTCCGCGTCGAGCAGCGCCGCGATACGGAACCCGCGGGTCCCGAACCCCCCGTAGTTGGCCAGTGCGCGGCCCAGGTTGCCGATCCCGGCGATGGCCACGGCCCAGTCCTGGGTGAGACCAAGCTCACGCGAGATCTGGTAGACGAGGTACTCCACCTCGTAACCCACGCCACGCGTCCCGTAGGACCCGAGATGGGACAGGTCCTTGCGCAGCTTGGCGGAGTTCACGCCGGCCGCGGAGGCGAGGTCCTCGGAGGAGACGGTGAGGGTGCCGCGGTCCTGGAGGGCCTGGAGGGCCCGCAGGTAGACGGGGAGCCGGGCCACGGTGGCCTCCGGGATGCCCCTCTCCCGGGGCCGTGGTGGACGACTGGTCACAGGCGGGCGCTCCTGGGCAGCGGTCGGCGGGCGGGCGCGGAGGCGGTCCGGGCGGGAGGCGGGCCGCCAGGACCGGCGCGGGGAGCGGACGGGCTGCTGCCGCCGCGCTCCCCCGGCATGTCTTGGGGTACCTAGATTACGTGCTTGTGAAAGCACGCACAAAGTGGGGCCCGCTGTGACGGCGGGCTCATAAGTTCCCACCGGTAAGGGCCGCGGCGCCCTCGCGGAAACCTCCGGTGCGCACGTCGACAATTCGGGACAACCAAAGAACGTCATATGTGCATATTTGTGGGCACAGTCGTAGTTTTCGGGCTCACTCCACTCTCCGGCAGGGCCGTCCCCCGAGAGTGGCCGGAAACGTTTTCGCCCATCGATCGGCCACCGGCGGCGCCGTCCCCTGAGGGCCGTCGGAAGCGTCTGCGGCCACCTCCCGGCCCTCCGGCGACGCCCCGGGAGGATCGCTGGGAGCGCCCGCGCCCGCCCGGCCCCTCCGGTGCGGCCCCCGAGGACGACCGCGCGCCCGCTCAGCCGCCCAGGGCGGAGCGCAGGCGGTCCTCGCCCACCCTCCAGAAGTCGTGGCGGCGCCCGTCCACGAACGTCACCGGGATCTTGTCCCAGTACTCCTCGCGCTCGTCCTCGCCGACCTCGTCGAGCTGGCGCGCCGCCCGGCTGGCGCCGAGTTCGTCCGTGACCCGCTCGATGACCCCCCAGGCGTCCTCGCACAGGTGGCATCCCGGCCTGCCGAGCATCACCACGCGCGCCTGGCCCGCCCACCGGGGCGTTTCCGCCATGTTCCCCTCCTGTTTCCGGAGCCGTACGGCCCCTCAGCCGCCCGCGAAGGGCGGTAGGACCTCGATCACAGTGCCGTCCGCGACCGGCACGTCACTGTGCGCTCTGCGCCCGACCGGACGCTCGTCGACCAGCAGTGACGAGGATCCGAGTACGCGCTGGAAGCGGTCGTCCGGGTGCAGCCGACACGCCGCTTCCAGGGCCTCCGCGAGCGTGGTGGCCCCGACCGTTTCCTCGGCGGTTCCGGCGGCCTCCTTGGCCGCGGCCCAGTACCTGATAGTGCACTTCGCCATCCGTTGATTATCCTTGGTGTTGCTCGGAGGCGACGAATTGGACATCTTCACCGGGGGCAATGGCGCCTTCGATCGCCCGCGCAGAGCGGGGTGACGAGAAGAGACGCATGAGCCATCTGCTGCTGTTGACGAACTCGAACGAACCGTCCGACCACGTACTTCCCGCCCTCGGTCTCCTTCTGCACTCGGTGCGGGTGGCACCGGCGGAGGCGGGGGCCCTGCTGGCCTCGAACGCGGGCGGCGGCTCCGGCGCGCCGGTCGACGCCATCCTGGTCGACGCGCGGACCGACCTCGCCGCGGCCCGCAACTTCTGCCGCCTGCTCGACACCACGGGCCTGGACTGTCCCCTGGTGGTGATCCTGACCGAGGGCGGCGTCGCGGCGCTGACCCCCGACTGGCAGGTGAACGACTTCGTCCTGTCCACCGCCGGTCCCGCGGAGGTCGAGGCGCGCCTGCGGCTGGCCGTGGGATCGGCCGAGGCCGGGACGGACGACCCCGACGAGATCCGCAGGGGCGATCTCGTCATCGACGAGGCCACCTACATCGCGCGGCTGCGCGGCCGCATCCTGGACCTCACCTTCAAGGAGTTCGAACTGCTCAAGTTCCTGGCGCAGCACCCCGGCCGGGTGTTCACCCGGGCGCAGCTGCTCCAGGAGGTGTGGGGCTACGACTACTTCGGCGGCACCCGCACCATCGACGTCCACGTGCGGCGCCTGCGCGCCAAGCTGGGCTCGGAGTACGAGTCGCTGATCGGCACCGTGCGCAACGTGGGCTACCGCTTCGTGCCCGACCCGGTCGCCAAGGCGCCCTCGGCCGTGCCGGAGGGGGTCGACGCCCCGCCCGCGGCGCGCTCCGCCGAGCCCAGCGCGACGTAGCGGCCGGGCGGACGCGGCCCGCGGGGAGCCGCCTCCCTCCGCCCGCGGACAACCCCGGGGCGCCCGCACGGGCGCCCCGGAGTCGTTTCCGGGTTCGCCTACCGCGCTCCCGGGCTCAGCCGTCCCGCGGACGAACGTCGTGAGAACGGACACTCGAACACTCGTGTTCGACGGCCCCAGGTCCTAAGATCGTGTGGGCACCCCCACGCCGGGACGTCAGGCGCGGCGAAACTCCCCGCGGCCGGGTGCGCAGAAGCTGCCTTGGCGCGCCATCCGCGAGGAGGAGAACGCCCCGATGCCCACGAACGCCGCGAGACCCCCGCTCGCCCCCGGACGCCGCCGCACGGCCGTCGCCCTGGGGGCCGTCTTCGTCGGTTCCAGCCTGGTCGCCGTCATGCCCCCGGCCTACGCGGAGCCGAGCCCCTCCGCGTCCGCCTCCCCGTCTCCCTCCACTCCGCCGTCCTCCTCACCGGAGCCCGAGCCCGTCGCGTCGGCCGTCGTCTCCTTCAGGGACGACTCCAGCGAGGTGGAGCTGGGCGACACCGCGGCCAACCCCCTCACCGCGACCAACACCGGCGACGCCAGCGTCTGCCTGCTCGCGATGAACGTGGACGCCGACGGTTTCGGCGTCCGGGGGTTCACGCCCCAGGAGGTCGCCCCGGGCGACGCCGCGCCCGCCGGAGAGGTCACCGGCGCGACCCGCGTGTCCGCCGAGGTCGTGGCCACCCTCACCTACGCGCTCGCCCAGGAGGGCGTCGCGTGCGCGGCCCTGGAGTCCTCGGACAGGCACAACGTCGCCACCGGCACGTGGACGGTCGCGATCGCCAGGCCCGAGCCCACCAGCCCCCCGGATCCGTCCGAGGAGCCCACGCCCACGGACGAGCCCACCGAGGGCACGGACGAGACCAAGGACCCCTCCGACACGCCCGACCCGCCCGCGTCGGACGACGGCCGCGACGAGGACTCCAACAGCGGTTCGGGCGGTTCGGGCGGTTCGGGCGGTTCGGGGAACGGCGGCCGGTCCGGCGGCTCCGGTGACACGCCCCGCTCCTCCGGAGGCGTGGGCGACGTGCCCACCAGCGACGTGCCCACCACCCGCGACAGCTTCCCGGACCTGCCGAGTGACGAGGCCGCCCTGCCCGGGGTCGTGCCCGGCGCGGAGAACCTCGCCGAGCTGCCGACGGTGACCCCCGGCGCGCAGGACGACGACGACCTCGACGGCACCGAGGTGGCCGCCGAGCACAGCGACCTGGGGCCGAACATGGCCCCGGCGGTGCTGCTCGCCGCGTTCCTCCTCGCGCTGCTGCTCGCGGCCCCGCTCGCACCGGTGCGGCGCGTCCGTGTCGGCGGCGGCTACCAGGGCAGGCGCCGCAGGAGGTAGGACGTCCCGGAGACGCTCCCCCGGCGGCCGCGCCGCCGGGGACGGCGCTCCGGCGACGCGCGGGGCGGGGCAGCTACCAGGACAAACATCCCGCCAGCCGTGGCTGACAGAAGTCTTGCGGTCGCCCCGTCGTAGGCTTTCGGTCCATGGACACCCCGCTAGTCACCGATGATCTGGACCGGACCCTGGCCGAACAGGTGCTGACGCTCGCCGAGGCCGCACGCGCGGCCGACGGGGTCGCACCGCTGTCGGAGCACACCCTGCTCCGCGTCAGACACGGCGCCCCCTCGGGGAGCAGCCGCTTCCACCTGGCCCTGGAGGACGGGCGCGCGGTCGGCTTCGCGTTCGTGGAGCGCGTCGCGGGCGAGCCCGACTCCGGAGAGGTCGTCGTCCACCCCGACCACCGCGGCCGCGGGCACGGCACCGCCCTGCTGCACTCGGTGGACCGGGACGCCGGACCGGACGGGGTCCGCGTGTGGGCGCACGGGCGCACGCCGCAGGCGGTGTCGGTGGCGCGTGAGGACGGGTGGACCGCCGTCCGCGAGCTCCACAAGATGCGGATGCCGCTGCGCGACATCGCCGAGGGCGAGGCGGGCGGCCCCTGGGAGGCGCCCGAGCTGCCCGAGCCCGAGCTGCGGCCCGAGGTGGCCGAACGGGTCCGGCTGCGCGCCTTCGTCGTCGGCCAGGACGAGCAGGCGTGGCTGGCGGCCAACGCGCGGGCGTTCGCCGACCACCCCGAGCAGGGTCAGCTCACCCTGGACGACCTGCTCCAGCGCGAGGTGGAGGACTGGTTCGACCCGCACGGCTTCTTCCTGGCCACCGCCAAGGACGGCGGGGTGGCCGCGTTCCACTGGACCAAGACCCACGCCGACGGCGCCGGGCTCACCGACGGCGATCCGGTGGGCGAGGTCTACGCGGTGGGCGTGGACCCCGAGTGGCAGGGCAGCGGCCTCGGCCGGGCCCTGACCCTGGCGGGTCTGCGGCACCTGCGCGACGCCGGTCTGCCGTGGGTCCACCTGTACGTGGACGGCGACAACGAGGCCGCGGTGCGGCTGTACGAGTCGCTCGGTTTCGCCATGTGGGACACCGACGTGATGTACGCGCCGCCGAGGGACGACGCCCCCCGCGCGAACGTGTGACCTGTCACATTCACCGGGCAATCCCCGGACCGCCACGGGAGTGCGACGCCTCGTTCATCTTCCGTTCACCTTGTTTGGGACAACTCGTCACCTGTTGCACCTACCTTCACATTCGGTGCGGCACGGCCACCCTCCACCACGGACCGTGGCGCGGTGACCGGCGATCGCCCCAGTACGGGACGCGGAGGGGCCCTCGGCGGGGAGACATCCCCCGACCGGCGGGAGAACCGCGCGTCGCAGGGAACAGACCAGGCACGCAGAAGGTGCACGGAACGCACCGCACCATCCGGGCGACCCGCCCCGAAACCTTCCGAACCGGAGCCAACCCATGACGACCACGGACGCCCCCGAGGCGGCACCGCCGCCCACGGGCAAGCGCCGGATCGGCGACGTCGCCTTCGCCGGGCTCGCCCGAGGCTCGGGCATCCTGATCCTGCTGATCCTCGCCGGTGTCGCCGCCTTCCTGCTCGTGCAGGCCTGGCCGTCCCTGACCGCGAACACGGCGAACTTCCTCACCAGCACGGAGTGGGAGCCCAACGTCCGCGAGGACCCCGCGTTCGGCGTCGCCGCCCTGGCGTTCGGCACCGTCCTGGCCGCGGCCATCGCGCTGCTGCTGGCCACGCCGGTGGCGATCGGGATCGCGCTGTTCATCGTCTTCTACGCGCCGCGCAGGCTCGCCTCGGTACTCGGCTACATGGTGGACCTGCTGGCCGCCATCCCCAGCGTCGTCTACGGCCTGTGGGGCATCGGCTTCCTCGCCCCCGAGCTGGTCCCCGTGTACCAGGCGCTGACGCGCTACCTGGGCTGGATCCCGCTGTTCGAGGGCCCCGCCTCCACCTCGGCCCGCACCACCCTGACCGCGGGCGTGGTGCTGGCCGTCATGATCCTGCCGATCATCACCGCGATGGCGCGCGACGTGTTCCACCAGACCCCGCAGGGGCACCGCGAGGCCGCCCTGGCCATGGGCGCCACACGCTGGGAGATGATCCGCCTGGCCGTGCTGCCCTTCGGCAAGTCCGGCGTGGTGGGCGGCGCCATGCTCGGCCTGGGCCGCGCCCTGGGCGAGACCATGGCCGTCGCGATGATCCTGTCCCCCTCCCTCATCGTCTCCTGGAACCTGTTGCAGAGCGGCAACCAGACCATCGCCGCGCACATCGCCCTCCAGTACCCCGAGGCCACCGGGTACGGCGTCTCCGCGCTGATCGCCGCCGGGCTGGTCCTGTTCGCGATCACCCTCGTCGTCAACATGGGCGCGCGCTACGTCGTGACCCGGGGGAGCAAGGAGTCTTGATGGACACCACGACCACCCAGCCTCCCGGTCCCGAGGCGGGCTCCAGCGCGACCGACCTGCGCCGCGGCTCCCTGCCGCACCAGTTCCCCGCCGCCCTGCTGGCCTCCTCCGCCGCCGTGGTGGCCGGGGTCCTGCTGGCCTTCTCGTCCTTCGGGTTCCTGCTGTGGGGCCTGCTCACCGCCGCCGCGTACGTGGTGATCATCGTGACGGCCTCCGCCCGCGTCGAGGGCGGCCGCAAGGCCAGGGACCGCCTGGTCACCTCGCTGGTCTACCTGTGCTTCCTGCTGGCGATGCTGCCGCTGGTGTCGGTGCTGTGGACGGTGCTGCGCAACGGCATCGTCCGGTTCGACGGCTACTTCCTCACGGTGTCCATGAACGGCGTCCTGCCGAGCATGGACGCGGGCGGCGTGTACCACGCGATCGTGGGCACCCTGGCGATCACCGGCATGGCCACGCTCATCTCGGTGCCCATCGGCGTGATGACCGCCGTGTACCTCGTGGAGTACGCCGAGGGCCGCATGAAGCGGACCATCGTGTTCTTCGTCGACGTCATGACGGGCATCCCGTCGATCGTCGCCGGTCTGTTCGTGGTGGCGCTGTGGATGATCCTGTTCGGCCCGGGCCGGACCAACGGCGCGTCGGGCGCGATCGCGCTGGCGGTGCTGATGATCCCGGTCGTGGTGCGCTCCAGCGAGGAGATGCTGCGACTGGTGCCGCAGGACCTGCGCGAGGCCTCCTACGCCCTGGGGGTGCCCAAGTGGCGGACGATCACCAAGGTGGTGCTGCCCACCTCCGCGGCCGGTCTGACCACAGGAATCATGCTCGCCATCGCCCGCGTTATCGGGGAGACGGCTCCGCTGATCCTCACCACGGGGTCGTCCGCGGTGTCGATCAACTGGAACCTGTTCGACGGTCAGATGATGAACCTCCCGGTGTTCATCTACTCGCAGGTCCGCATGGGCGGCGCCGTCAACTACGAGAGGGCCTGGGCGGCGGCGCTGACCCTGATCCTGGTGGTGATGCTGCTGTTCTTCCTGGCCCGCATGATCGGCCGCCTGTTCGCGCCGAAGGCCCGTTGACCCCTACACCCACCGCCCACGCCCCGCGCGCGGAGCAGATTCACGAGGAACTTCCAGTGGCGAAACGTATCGACGTCTCCGGTCTCCACGTCTACTACGGCGACTTCAAGGCCGTGGAGGACGTGTCGATGACCATCGAGCCGCGGTCGGTGACGGCGTTCATCGGATCGTCGGGCTGCGGCAAGTCCACCTTCCTGCGGACCCTCAACCGGATGCACGAGGTGACCCAGGGAGCCCGCGTCCAGGGCAAGGTGCTCCTGGACGACCTGGACATCTACGGGCCCGACGTGGACCCGGTCATGGTGCGCAGCGAGGTCGGGATGGTCTTCCAGAAGGCCAACCCGTTCCCGACGATGTCGATCTACGACAACGTCATCGCCGGCGCCCGCCTCAACAACCGGCGGATGAGCAAGTCCGAGGCGGACGAGCTGGTGGAGGGTTCGCTGCGCGGCGCCAACCTGTGGGAGGAGGTCAAGGACCGGCTGAACAAGCCCGGTTCGGGCCTCTCGGGCGGCCAGCAGCAGCGGCTGTGCATCGCCCGCGCCACCGCGGTCAAGCCGTCGGTGCTGCTGATGGACGAGCCGTGCTCGGCGCTGGACCCGATCTCGACCCTGGCGATCGAGGACCTCATCCACCAGCTCAAGGAGAACTACACGATCGTCATCGTGACGCACAACATGCAGCAGGCGGCGCGTGTGTCCGACCGGACGGCGTTCTTCAACCTGTCGGCTCCGGGCAAGCCCGGCAAGCTCATCGAGATGGGCGAGACGAACCAGATGTTCACCCGGCCGGAGAAGAAGGAGACCGAGAACTACATCACCGGTCGCTTCGGCTAAACCTCCGCTGGTGCCCCTCTGACCGGGGACGACCGGCGATCGGGGGGCCGCTTCGGCTAAACCGGACCCAGAGCTCCCCTCAGGGCGACCGGCGATCGGGGGGCCGCTTCGGCTAAACCTCCGCTGGTACCCCTCTGACCGGGGACGACCGGCGACCGAGTGACTGAGTGACTGAGTGATCGCCGGGAACCCGCGCGGACGAGAGAACACGAGGACAGGCGTGACCACACCCCTGGTGATCGACACCGACACCGCGCAGGACGACTGCGTGGCCCTCCTCGTCGGGCTGCTGGACCCCGGAGCGGACCTGCGGGCCATCACCATGGTCGCGGGGAACGTCGGCTTCGACCGGCAGGTGCGCAACGCCTTCCTCACCCTCAGCGTGGCCGGGCGCCTGGGCGAGGTGCCCGTGCACCTGGGCTGCCGCCGTCCGCTCGTGCGCCCGTGGGTGAGCGCGGAGAACGTGCACGGCGACGGGTCGGGAGGCCTGTCCATGGACGTCTCGGGGCTGGAGACCGAACGCGAGCACGCGGCGGACGCCCTCATCCGGCTGGCCGCGGAGAACCCCGGCGAGCTGTCGGTCGTGGCGATCGGGCCGCTGACCAACATCGCGATGGCCGCCGCCAAGGACCCCGACTTCGCCCGCAACGTCGGCGCCCTCTACGTCATGGGCGGATCCAACAACGGCCGCGGCAACATCACCGCCGCCGCGGAGTTCAACTTCTACGTGGACCCGGAGTCGGCCAAGGCCGTGTTCGCGGCGGGCTTCGAGATCACCGTGGTCCCCTGGGACCCGCTGACGCTGCGCCAGGCGGTGTTCGGCCAGGAGCGGCTGGACGCCCTCGCCTCCCTCGGCACCCCGCTGTCGGACTTCTTCGGGCGCGTGTGCGCGGCGACGCTGGAGTTCGACCGCAGGGTGGGCATCGACGGCACCACCCACCCCGACTCCCTGACCGCCGCGGTGCTGCTCCACCCGGAGCTGGTGCGCCGCTCCGCGCGGTACCACGTGGACGTGGAGACCGCCGGGGAGCTGACCCGCGGCTACTCGGCCATGTCCTGGGGCGTGCACGGGCTGGAGGCGAACGCGACGGTGATCGAGGAGATCGACGCCGACGGGTTCTTCGACCACCTCGCCGGTGTGCTGTCCCAGCGCACCGTCCCGAGCCGGGGGATCACCGGCCTGTAGACCCCGGTCCCCGGGTTCCCGGCGCCTGACGGGGTCTTCTCCGCGCCACGTGCCACGGATTCATAACATCCACACGAACACGAAACATGGCGACGCCACGCTCATAGCATCGATGCTATGAGCTGGGTAGCATCGAACTGGAGCCGGAAGTCGAACTATGGCTGGAGGCGCTGCCCGACGAGGAATGGGCGCAGGCCATGTTCCATCTGGACCTCCTTGAGTCCCGCGGAGTCGGCCTGGGGTTTCCCTACACGAGCCAACTGGACGGCAAGCTGCGGGAACTGCGCTTCTACTGCGGTGGACAGCGGGTACGCGTCACCTACTACATCGCGGGCGGGCGGCGCATCATCATGCTGACCGTGTTCCGCAAGACCCGAGCTCGCGAGTCAGCCGAGGTCAGACGGGCGACGAGGGCTATGAACGAGTGTGTCCGCGCCGGCCACACCGCCGGCGGCGAGGAGGAATGATGAATACCTCACCGAGAAGGACCCTGTCCGATCTGAAGTCGTCCGAGCGCTTTGACCGGCCCGGCGTCCGTGAGGCCTACGAACTCACCCGGTTGCGTTTCGAACTGGCTGAGACCGTCCGGCTGCGGCGGGAGCAGCTCGGCTGGTCCCAGGCCGAACTCGGGCGCCGGGCGGGGATGCCCCAGTCCAGCATCGCCCGTTTCGAGCACGGTGGCACGGAGCCGACGCTGCCCACGCTGGAGCGCATCGCCGAAGCCCTCGGGCTGGTTCTCCGGGTGCGCATGGAAACCCCCACAGGGCAGGAACCCGACTCCAGCGCCGCGTAGGCCGTCGACACCACCCGACGGCCGCCCGGCGCACCGTCCCGAGCCGGGGGATCACCGGCCTGTAGACCCCGCGCCCCTCGGCCCCGGCCGGACCGGGACGAGGGGCGGGCGGCCGAACAGGACGGCGGGGCGCCCCGGGGACCCCGGCGTTCCTCGACGGGCGGGGAGCGCACGCCTGCGCACGCCTCCGGTCCCCACGGGGAGGGCTCAGGGGGTCGGGGGCCTCAGCCGTTCTTGACGACGATGGTCTCCACCGTGTTCGCGACGTGCTCGAACGCGTCCGCGGCGGTCTCCAGCTCCTCGATGACGTCCTTGAGCTTGAGGACCGTCAGGGCGTCGTACTCCCCGCTGAACAGGCGGGCGAGGAGCTTGCGGTAGATGCGGTCGGCCTGGTTCTCCAGCTGGTTGATCTCGATCCAGTACCGGGTCAGGTCCTCCAGCGTGCGCAGGCGGGGCATCGCCTCGGCGGTCAGCTCTGCGGCGCGCTCCAGCACCTCGATCTGGTCGATGATCCCCTTGGGGAGGCGCTCCAGGCCGTACAGGCCGATGAGGTCGACGGCGGCCTCCATGGAATCCATCACATCGTCCAGGTTCGAGGCCAGACGGTAGATGTCCTCCCGGTGGATGGGTGTCCCCGAGCTCTTGTTGAGGCGTCGCATGATCGCGTGGGTGGCGTCGTCACCCGCGTGCTCGCAGGCGCGCATCTTCTCGGTGATGGCCTCGCGGTCGGCTCCGTCACTCATCAGCTCCACCAGCAGGCGGGCCGCGATGACCAGGTTGTTCGCCGAGTCGGTGAACATCTCGTAGTAACTGTCATCACGCGGGCGCAAGCGCAGGCGCACGTCGTTCTCCCGATGGTGCGGTGGTGTTCCTTGGTGGATGTTAAGCGCGTCGGCCCGTTGGTCCGGCGCGGCCGGGCTGGGCGGCGCCGGGCCGGCGCCGAGGGGTTGGGCTGGCACGGACTTAGTCACCGCTTATTCATCTGGCGGTGCCGCCGCGTGGAACACCCTGGGGGTGCGGGGTCCATCGCAATCCTCCCAATCTCGACAACACCGGGACGGTTCGGGACGCTACCGTGTCCCGCTCCCGCTGGCCAGCGTCACGCTGAGACAGGAATCACCCAATTGAGCGGAGACCGGTGGACAGTTCCACCGGCATTCTTCGATGTCCACCTTCGGTCTATTTGGCCGCAATAACAAGTACCCCCTCCGTTCATCCAGCCGATCACCCTGCCGCGCCGCAGGTCGGGGCCCGTAGGCTCACGTCCATGCCTTCCGCCCTGAGCGCGAGCGCCGTGCGGCGCCTCCGCGCGTCCCTGGACGAACAGCTCTCCGAACTGGGAGAGGACCCCTTCGAGGGGAACGACGAGGCCGCCGTCGCCGCCTGCGCCGAGGCCGTGCTGCGCGCCGGGGAACCCCTGCGCGCGGCCCTCAAGGCCGCCGTGCGGGGCACCCTGGCGGTGCTCGCGGACCGTGCTCCCGGTCACAGCCTGGAGGTGCGCGTGCCGCCGTACGGCGCCGTGCAGGCCGTCGAGGGCCCCCGCCACACCCGCGGCACCCCGCCGGGCGTCGTCGAGACCGACCCTCTCACCTGGCTGCGCGTGGCCACCGGCCGCACCCCCTGGGAACGGGCGGTGTCCGAGCACCTGGTGCGGGCCAGCGGCGTGCGCTCCGACCTGTCCGGGCACCTGCCCCTGTGGCCGGTACCTCCCCCGGGTGGTGCCCGGCCGACAGCCAGGCACTAAGCTGTGGGTGTGTCGTACTCCGACGGCCGGCTCACCATGGATCTCGATCCGCTCGAACGCGGCCCGCAGGACGCCTGCGGTGTCTTCGGGGTCTGGGCGCCCGGCGAAGAAGTCAGCAAGCTCACCTACTTCGGCCTCTACGCCCTGCAACACCGCGGACAGGAGTCCGCGGGCATCGCGTTGAGCGACGGGGAACGGATCGTCGTCTACAAGGACATGGGACTCGTCTCCCAGGTCTTCAACGAGGCGACCCTGGACTCCCTGCGCGGCCACCTCGCGATCGGCCACTGCCGCTACTCCACCACCGGGTCGCCGGTGTGGGAGAACGCACAGCCGACCTTCTACACGGCGCGCGAGGGGGGTCTGGCGCTCGGCCACAACGGCAACCTGATCAACACCCCGGAACTGGCGGCGATGCTGCCCGACACGCGCCGGGGGGCCACCACCGACACCGAGGTCCTCACCAACCTGCTGGCCGAGCGGGCCAGGAGCGGCAGCTCCGTGGAGGACGCCGCCCTCGAACTGCTCCCGCAGGTCAGGGGGGCCTTCTCGCTGGTGTTCATGGACGAGGACACCCTGTACGCGGCGCGCGATCCCCAGGGCATCCGCCCGTTCGTGCTGGGCCGCCTGGGCGAGACCTCCGGCGCGGGCGGCTGGGTGGTCGCCAGCGAGACCGCCGCCCTGGACATCGTGGGCGCCAAGGTCGTGCGCGAGATCGAGCCCGGTGAGCTCCTCACCATCGACGAGCGCGGGGTCCGCTCCCGGCGCTTCGCGCCCGCCCGGCCCAAGGGCTGCCTGTTCGAGTACGTCTACCTGGCCCGCCCCGACACCACCATCGCGGGCCGCAACGTCAACTCCACCCGCGTGGAGGTGGGCCGGCGCCTGGCCAGGGAACACCCGGTGGACGCCGACCTGGTCATCCCGGTGCCCGAGTCCGGCACGCCCGCCGCGGTCGGCTACGCCGAGGCCAGCGGCATCCCCTTCGCCCAGGGCCTGGTGAAGAACTCCTACGTGGGGCGCACCTTCATCCAGCCCAGCCAGACCCTGCGCCAGCTGGGCATCCGGCTCAAGCTCAACCCGCTGCGCGACGTCATCGAGGGCCGCCGCCTGGTGGTCGTGGACGACTCCATCGTGCGCGGCAACACCCAGCGGGCCCTGGTGCGGATGCTGCGCGACGCGGGCGCCGCCGAGGTGCACGTGCGCATCTCCAGCCCGCCCGTGCTGTGGCCCTGCTACTACGGCATCGACTTCGCCACGCGCGCCGAGCTCATCGCGGCCAACATGTCCGTGGACGAGATCGCCGCCTCGGTCAACGCCGACTCCCTGGCCTACGTGGACCTCGACGAGCTCATCGCCGCGTCGGAGGTGCCCAAGGACAACCTGTGCCGGGCCTGCTTCGACGGCGTGTACCCGATCGAGGTGCGCGACGACGCCCGGGGCAAGTACCTGCTGGAGAAGTCCTGCGGCACGCCCGAGGGATCGACGCTGGCCACCAGCGACAAGTAACCCGCCGCCGGGTCCGCACGGGCCCGTGCGGCGGCTCCGCCGTGCCCTGGGAGGGGAGGCGGGGACCGCACCACCACAGCGACACAGCACGAGGAGAACTGGCGTGGCAGCCGAAAGCACGGGGACGTCGGGCGCGTACGCGGCCGCCGGGGTGGACATCGCCGCCGGCGAGCGCGCCGTCGACCTGATGAAGCGCCACGTGGCGCGCACCCGCAGGCCCGAGCAGGTGACCGACGCCAGCGGCTTCGCGGGCCTGTTCCGGCTCGACACGAACAAGTACAGGGACCCGGTCCTGGCGACCTCCACCGACGGTGTGGGCACCAAGGTGATGCTCGCCCAGCAGATGGACCGGCACGACACGATCGGCATCGACCTGGTGGCGATGGTCGTCGACGACCTCGTGGTCAGCGGGGCCGAGCCCCTGTTCATGACCGACTACGTCGCCTGCGGCGCGGTGGTGCCCGAGCGCATCGCCGAGATCGTCGGCGGCATCGCCGAGGGCTGCCACCAGGCGGGCTGCGCGCTGGTCGGCGGGGAGACCGCCGAGCACCCGGGCGCGATGGAGCCGGACGAGTACGACCTGGCCGGTGCGGGCACCGGCGTGGTGGAGGGCGACGCGATCCTCGGCCAGGACCGGGTCCGCGAGGGCGACGCCGTCATCGCGATGGGCTCCTCGGGCCCGCACTCCAACGGCTACTCGCTCATCCGCAGCGTCGTGGACCGGGCGGACCTGGACCTGTTCGCGCACGTCCCGGAGCTGGACGGGGTGCTGGGCGAGGTGCTGCTCACCCCGACCCGGGTGTACGCCAAGGACTGCGTGGCGCTGACCGGGGCCGTGGAGGTGCACGCCTACGCGCACATCACCGGCGGCGGACTGGCGGCCAACCTGTCGCGCTCCCTGCCCGGCCACCTGGACGCGGAGCTGGACCGCTCCACCTGGGCGCCCGCCCCCGTGTTCGGCTACCTGGCCGACAGGGGAGGCGTGGGCCGGGAGGACATGGAGGCCACGTTCAACATGGGTGTGGGCATGGCGGCGATCGTCGCGGCGGACGACGCCGAACGCGCCCTGAGGGTGCTGTCCGACCGCGGCGTCCCGGCCTGGCGGCTGGGCACGGTGACGGCCGGTTCGGGACGGGCTGTCCTGACCGGGGAGTACCGCGGCGCGTGAGGAACGGACGCGAACATAGCCGGTGCGAACCACCACAGTGGTTCGCACCGGCTATATCCACCTGTCCGCTACGGCTCCCGGGTGCGGGAGCCGCGACCGCCACAGGTCAGCGGTTGTTGTCCGAGCGACCTGAAGGCCTCGGTCCGCCTGGTACCAGTCCTGCCGGGCACCAGTGCGCTAACGGGTACCAGAGCTATCGGGTACCAGTGCTACCGGGTACTACTTGTCCGAGTCCGAGTACTTGTCGGCAAGATCCGCGTAACGGTCGACCAGGTCGTCGTGAGAATCCGCGTAGGAATCATCCGGACCCGACGGCCCGGAGGGAGACCCCTCGTCCTCAGCGACACCCAGCTCTGACCGCAGCCGCTCAAGGTCGGTCCCGCCGGAGCTGTACTTGAGCTTCCGGGCGACCTTCTGCTGCTTGGCCTTGGCTCGGCCGCGCCCCATTGGCTCGACCCCCTCAACGATTGGGTTCCGACGAACCCCAGATCACTTACAAACCCGCACTATCGGGCTGACGGCCGTCAAACGCGACTGACGACAGGCGCCAGCTTACGTACACATACAACCGTACCTGGTCGGCCCCCGTCGTGCCTACGCCACCCGGGTGTGACGGATGTGGTGAGCGCACGTAACGGCGGCCGCACAGGCTACCCGTGGTGAGTGCCACAGACAACGATATGTGCCACGATGCGTTCGTGCTGCCCTACACCGCCTATCTCCGCGTCTACCAGCCGATCAACGCCTTCTCTCCGTACGATCGCGGTTACTGGGAGGAGTACGCGGCCTCGCCCGACCGTCCCCGGCGGATCAACGCGCTGGCGGCGGAGCACGCCGAGAGCCTGAGCCGCCTGGTGGCCACGCCCCCGGTGGTGGCGCCGGCGGAGGAGAGCCGCAACGCCTACCTGCGGCGGGTGAACGAGCGGCTGTACGTCTGCCCCTGGCAGACCCGGCTGCGCTCGTGGCGGGCCTTCACGGAGTTCACCGGCACGATGCCGGTGGGGTTGAGCACGGCGTTCGTGCCCGTGACCGAGGCGGAGCGGGCCGAGGAGGGCTACCGCGAGTGGCGGGACTCGGGCGCGCTGGTGCGGCCGGGCATCCTGTCGAGCAACTGGACCGTGCCGATCCCCTGGTTCGTGCCCTTCGAGGCCCAGGAGCGGTGCCTGGTGCTGTCGGCGAACTCCACCCGGACCCTGCTGTACCTGACGCGGACCTCGCTGGCCCTGAGGCGGCTGGAGCAGACGGCGGCGGTGCTGCGCGAGCGCATCGGCGAGCACGCGGTGTCGGCCGCCACCGAGCAGCTGACGGACTGGCTGTCGCTGACCGCGCACCCCGACTCGCTGCTGGAGCTGGACTACGGCGGGCTGCCGCACCTCCTCAGCGACGACCACCTCGGCGAGGACCACTCGGTGGCGGAGGTGGCGGGGGCGATCGAGGCCCTGGCGACGGGGGACGGCCGACGCGTGGTGGAGCTGCGCGAGAGGCTCACGCGGCGCTGGAGGTCGGTACGCGCACTGGAGCACGCCAACTGAGGGTTACGGTGTGGCCAGGTTTTCGTGGGCACGCGCTGCCTTCTGTCGTCATCCGAGAGGGCTGACCCGCGCGCGCCACGCCGGTTACCAACCTGGTACACCAGGTTTCTCTCCCTTCCTCCGCGATCTTTTCGCATGTGACAAGGGTGCGAGCCCGGACGTCGTCCGCGCACGACATCAAGAGTCGTGAAACTGGGCATAACGCCCGATAGGGATCGGCATAGACTGTAGCCGACCGATCACAGAGCGCACTGTCAGCAATCAGGAAACCCTTGCCACGCGGGGAATCCGCGCGGCCCGACCGTCAGCCGAAGCACGCGGCGCCCCTCCCCCGCCGGTCCGCCTCCTCCCCCGCACGCGAACCACCCACCGAGGGCCCGGGACTCCACCACGATCCACGGAGCCGGGTTTCGGTCAGGCAGCCGTAGCACTTCGGGTACTCCGCATCGAGAAAAACGAGGCCGGAGAACGAAGTTTTGACCGAATACGCCACATGCCACTAAACGTGTCGCTAGAATCACTTAGCGTGACGCGGCCACGGGCGGCTTTCTTTGGCCTCCCACGTGCAAAGTTGCTTGGAGTGGTCGTACAATCACCTCGGGTGATGCCAATATAGACCTAGAGGGAATATTGGACATCCGGGCCAAGTGCCAGGATTAAGGCTCAAGGATCGGCACACAGATCCAGGAGGAGAGGCCGTACACATGTCAACTCGCACGCCCGAGGCGGAGCCCCTGTTGACCCCCGCCGAGGTTGCCACCATGTTCCGTGTGGACCCCAAGACCGTGACACGCTGGGCGAAGGCGGGCAAGCTGACCTCGATCCGCACCTTGGGCGGACACCGCCGCTACCGCGAGACCGAAGTCCGCGCCCTGCTGGCCGGAATCCCCAGCCAGCGTACGGAGTGAGCAGGTTCATCAGCGGCACGGACCCCATCCTCCAGGACAGGACAGCCACCCTGAGGGCGAGAAAGGTGCGTTACTCTCTGTCCTGGTCCGACAACCAAGGATCATGCGGATGGACTAGCCCTCCGGGGTGAACCGTGCCAGCCGGGCCCCCGCTGCGAGAAGATGGCGAAGCCTCGCAGTAGGGGCGGGAGACCTCTGGGATGCCATGTCAGTGAAGCAGGAACCAGCTCGTGCCGCGAGGCGCGCAGCGCCGATCGCCCCATCAGGGGTGGTCGGAATCCCTCTCCTTCCGGAGAGGGAGGAAGTCAACTCCCCTGTCTGTGCCGGTTCCGGGGGGAACGGCCGGACGGGCTCCGGCCGCTGACAGCGGCTGACGAGGGTCGAGGGCGGGTCTTCCCACAGGAGGCCCGCCTTCCGCGTGTCCGGGCGGCGGACTCTGGAGGGCGCCGAGGGGCGCCGCGTCCCGGCAGCGAACCCTGAGGGGCGCCGAGGGGCGCCGTGTCCGGGCGGAGGGCACCGGAGGGCAGCGGCTAGAAGTCCTCGATCCGGTCGTCCAGGGCCGTGGTGCGGTTGCGGGCCAGGAAGGTCGCGGCCGCACCGCCGCCGACCGCCACCACCGCGGCGGTGATCAGCGCGGCGAGCGAGCTGCCCGTGGTCGCCAGGCGGTTGTCGTCCCCGGCGACCTCCTCCGGCCGCGGCGACTCCTCCTCGGGGTCGCCCTTGTCGCCCGGGGAGGGCGGGGTGGTCGCGGCGTAGGTGGACCCGAGCGCCCACGCGTCGGCGAAGTCCACCGCGAAGCCCCTCTCCTGGCCGACCTCGCCCACCTGCACCCACACGGTCATCCAGCTGCGGATCCCCTGTCCGTCCCAGTCCTCGTCCTGGTCCTGGAAGGTGGTCTCGTTGGCCTCGAAGCGGATGCGGACGGGCACCTCCAGGGCCACGTCCCCGTCCTCGTCGAACACCTCCAGGACCTCCTCCACGACGGTCCCGTCCGCGTTCTTGCGCAGCGGCCCGGCGGAGACCCCGAACGCGGTGAGGTCACCGTGCGCGAAGGTCGTCTCGGTCACGCCGTCGTACCCGGCGGTGGCCGTGGCGGTCACGTCCGCGAGGGTGAACTCCACGGCGTTGCCGTCTGCGGACACCGTCTCGGCGGCGGCCCCGTCGAGGAGGAGCACGTCCTCGACCGCGCTCGGGGAGGGGCTGGAAGAGCTGGAGGGGCTGGGGGAAGCGCCTTCCTGCGGTTCACGCCTGGGGGCGTCGGAGGGTTCCTCGCTCGCCTGGGCGGCGTCCTGGTCGCCGGTGTCCGCGGTGGTGTCCCCGCCGCCCGCGGAGCCCTCGTCCGCGGCTCCCCCGTCGGCGGGGTCCCCGCCCGGGGGAGTCCTGTCCTCCGCGCCGCCGCCCGTGCCACCGCCCGCGTTGTCCGTGCCGTCGCCGCCCGTGCCGTCCGGGGAGGGCTCGTCCTGGAAGGGGGTGCCCTCCGAGGACGGTTCGGCCTCCGGGGAGGGGGACGGCGGCACGGAGGGCTCGGGCAGGTCCACCTCCGGCGGCACGTCGATCAGCCCCTGGGCGGCGAGGTCGGCGACCTCCATGCGGAAGGACGCGGTCCGCACGGTGGAGGCGGCGCGCGCGCTGGCGGCGTCGACCACGGTGTGGCTCTCGCCGTCGATCTCCAGGTAGGCGGCCATCGGCCCGAAGAGGTCCTCGGCCGTGGCGCTCCCCTCGGTCTCGCCGCCGAAGCCGGTGGCTGTGGAGTAGCCGGTGACCACGTCGCCGTCGGCCACCCAGGCCTGCGCGTTGCCCCAGACGAGCTGGTCGGCGGAGGCGGGGAGCGCGGGCACGGCGCCGAACACACCGAGAGCGGCGAACAGGACGCCGCCGCGGACGAGGCGGCGCGCGGTCAGCTTGGCGGGAGACACCACAACACTCCTGTTGTATGCGGGGGATGTCCGACCCTGGGGTCGGCCCGTGCCAGCCGCGGACGGCGGGCAGGGTTGCCCGGCCGGCCTGAGAGGGCCGGTCGCGGTGTGCGGGGTGGATCGTGTCGGGGCCTTCCCACCCCGGGAAGGTGACTCTGTGTCGGGCGGTGTGTGCGGGCGCCCTACGGCGAGCCTAACCTCTGGATCACGAAACGGAAACCGTCCACCTCAGGCCGATCGGCCGGTGCGAGGGTGCCGACCACCGGTCAACGGGGGCCGCCGCCGCGAAGTTCCGAGCACGCCGGGAGGGCACCGGAAGCGGCGGCGGGGGCGGGCGGGAGCCGTCACAAGGGCGGGAACCGGACCGGGGGGAGAAGGCCCCGGACAGCAGGACGGCCCCGGGGAACGTGTCCCCGGGGCCGGGTCGGCTCAGCCGACGCCAAGCGCGTGCTTAGCCCTCGCTGGTCTCCGCGGCGGAGTCAGCGGTGTTCTTCTTGCGGCGCGCGAAGTACGCGGCCAGGCCGCCACCGGCGGCGATCGCGGCACCGGCCGCGATCAGACCGGCGATCGGGCTGCCGGTCTGGGCCAGGGACTCGGCGTTCTCCAGCTTCTCCGGCTGCGGCTTCTTCTCGGTCTCGTCCTCCGGGTGGGTCGGCGCGGGCTTGTCGTCGCCGTCGTCACCGCCGTTGTCGCCACCGCCGTCGCCGATCTCGGCGGCACCGACGCTGGCGAGGCTCTCGGCCAGGTCCACGTAGTAGAACGGGGCCTCGGCGCCGTCGACGGTGAAGGTCACCGCGAAGCCGGTGTAGGCGTCGTTCCAGGTGACGCCGCTCTCCTCGTCGGCGTACTCCTCGACGTACTCGTACGACTCCAGGTCGATCACGACGGCGACCTGCTCACCGCTGTCGAGGGTGACGACGTCCGGGTAGGAGATGTCGGCGACGTTGGCGCTGTGGGAGACCTCGCCGTCCCAGCTCTGGGTGGTCGTGGTGGTCACACCGGACAGGGTGGCGTCGAGGACGATCTCGTCCGAGCCGCTGACGAGCTCGGTGCTCTCCTCGTCCAGGACCAGGGTCTCGGGCTCGGAGGCGGTGGCGGGGTCGGTCTCGGGGGCCGGGCTGGTCTCCGGCACCTCCGGAGTTTCGGTCTCGCCGCCGGTGCCCTCGTCGCCGCCGGTCTCGCCACCACCAGTGTTCTCGTCACCGCCGGTCTCACCACCGTCGGCGCCCTCGCCGCCGGTGTTCTCGTCACCGCCGGTACCGCCGTCCTCGGACTGACCGTCCTCGGCTCCGGGTTCGGTCTCCTCGCCCTCGGGGGCCGGGGACTCCTCGGTTTCGGTCTCCTCGGTCTCTTCGGTGGCCTCGGGCTCCTCGTCGAGGTTCTCCTCGACGATCTCCTCCACGTCGGAGACGGTGATCTGGAGGCGTGCGGTGTCCACGGTGGCCGTGGCGCTGACGCCTTCGTCGCCGACCGTGGCACTGCTGGTGCCGGAGAAGGTCAGCCAGTTGCCGACTGATCCGGAGTAGCTGTTGGTGGTCGTGCCGTCGTAGCTGACGGCGACGCCCTCCCAGTTGCCGACGGAGGCGTAGGCCCAGCCGTAGTACTCGGTCTCTGCCGCGGCGGGAAGGGCCGTGGCGATGCTGAGCGCGCCGAGAGCGGCGAAAGCCGCTCCGCCCTGGAGAATGCGACGCGCGGTAACGCGAGTGTTCTTCAAGTCAATCCTCTTCGGATCGGCCGCAGTCCGCACTGGTCGGACTGGTCTGGATACGCGCACCACCGGCTGACTGTGGGGAAGTCGCGGGAACACAGGGCGCGAACCAGGATCGGATGGGGGATGGCGGGAGCACACAGAAAGCTCACTGCCAGCGGAAACAGGAGGGCGCGGCCGCGACCGCCGGACGGAGGGGGCGCGGGAACCGGGCCTTGGGGTACTTCCGATTTCCTAACCCAGACCTTACATCGCCACAAAGCCGAAATTACCCAGGAACCCATCACGAAAAGATCACAGAGAAAGACGTACTCACACTGAGCGACACCCCAATTCCATCTGGAAGTTTTTCTCGAAACCGGTAAACCGAACGCCGCATGTAGCGTCTTACAAAGGAAGCGCGTCCCCCCGAAACGCCTTTCGCGTGCCCGTGGACGCGCGCCCCGCGTGACGGGCGTCGCACTCCCGACGGGACCGGCTCCCGTCGACGGCGACCGCCCTCCCCGCCCCCTCCCCCGCGTCCCCCGCTGGAAAGTCCGGGGTGACGTCCGGGCCCCCGGAGCGGCTAGGTTGTGGGCATGCCCGCCTCCGCACCGTCAGGGCCCCGGAGCCGCGCCACCCGCGCCCTGTCACTCGCCTCCGCCCTCCTCCTCACCGCCGCCGCCTGCTCGGCGACGCCCGGGGCGCCCCCCGGCAGCGATCCCACCGCCGCCCTCCCCCTCCCTGGACCGCAGGACGGCACCGACGCTCCCGACGGCGACGACCGCGAGGCCCCCGAGGAGGGGGCGCAGGAGGGCCCGCCCGCGGGCCAGGGCCCCCTCGGCGACAGCGTCGTGGTCATCGACCCCGGCCACAACGGCGGCAACGCCGCCGTCCCCGACGAGATCAACGCGATGGTCCCCGCCGGGCCGAACGAGAAGGCCTGCGACACCGTCGGCACCGAGACCGCGAGCGGCTACGCCGAGCACGAGTTCAACTGGCAGCTGTCCGTGCTGGTCAAGGAGAGGCTGGAGGCCGACGGCGCCACGGTCGTCCTCACCCGCGAGGACAACGGCGGCGTCGGGCCGTGCATCGACGAGCGCGCGGGCATCGGCAACGAGGAGGAGGCCGACGCGGCCGTGTCCCTGCACGCCGACGGCGGCCCCGAGACCGGCCGCGGGTTCCACGTGATCATGCCGGGCGAGGTCGAGGGCTTCACCGACGACATCACCGAGTCCTCCCAACTGCTCGGTGAGGACATCCACCGCGCGTACCTGGAGGGGAGCGGCGTCCCCACCGCCGACTACCTCGCCGACGACGGCCTGGACGTGCGCACCGACCTGGGCGGGCTCAACATGTCCGATGTGCCCAAGGTGTTCCTGGAGACGGGCAACATGCGCAACCCCGAGGACGCGGCGCTCATGGAGGACCCCGCCTGGCGGGAGCGGGCCGCCGACGCCATCGCGCAGGGGCTGGCGCTCTACCTCATGCGGGAGTGAGGGGGGGCACCGCGACCGGTCGTCCCCGACCACCCGCGCCCGTGCCGGACCACCCGCACCCGTCCTCCCCCCTGTAGCCGTGCCGGACCTCCCGCCCCGGGCCTCCCGCATCCGGCGTCCACACCCGGCCACAGCGACCGCCGCTATGGCGGAGGCCACTCCCCCATGGGCATAATGCGTTCATGACATCCCCTGCCCCACGCCCCTTCCCCTTCCCCGGCTTCGACGTGGTCCTGCGCGGCTTCGACCGCCACCAGGTGGACGACCTCATCCACCGCGCCTCCTTCACGCTGGCCGCCCTCACCGGCGGTCCCGTCCTCACCGACGAGGAAGGGCGCCCCCTCGACCCGCCCTCCGCACCGGCGCCCGACCCCATCACCTCCGCGGAACTGGCCGACGCCCCGGTGGACCTGGTCCTGCGCGGGTACGACCGTTCCCAGGTGAAGGACGTCCTGTCCCGCCTCGTGGAGCTGTTGGCCGAGGCCGAATCACGCACGACCCGGGGATAAACAGCCCTGCGAACCTCGTCAACTGCACAATGGGGACCATGCCTCTGACACCGGCGGACATCCGCGAAAAGAAGTTCCACACGGTGCGTCTGCGCCCGGGGTACAACGAGGAGGACGTCGACGCGCTCCTCGACCGGATCGAGGCGACGCTCGTCGCCCTGGAGGGCGGCCCGCGCACGGGTGCGCTCATCACGGCCGAAGAGGTGCGCAACTCGCGGTTCCGCACCACCAGGCTCAGTCCGGGCTACCGGGAGGACGAGGTCGACGACTTCCTCGACGTCGTGGTCGCCGACCTGGCCGGGCGCGGCCTCGGCCGCGCCCAGGACCAGTCGCCGCTGCCGCCCCGCCCCGGTGCGGCGGGCGCCTCCGCGCGGCCGCGGCACCAGCGGCCCGGCGCGGACGACCGGCAGCGCCCGTCCGCGCCGGGACCGCAGGAGGGCCCGCCCCGGCCGCCGCGGCGTTCCGGGATGACCCCGAGGGACGTCCGGGAGAAGCAGTTCGCCACCACCCGGCTGACCACGGGCTACAACGAGCAGGAGGTCGACGACTTCCTGGACCGGGCCGAGTTCACGCTGGACGTCCTCCAGCAGGGGCGGCCGGACCGGGCGACGCTCACCGCCGCCGAGGTGGAGCGGATCCAGTTCAGCACCACGCGCGCGCGGCCGGGGTACGACCCGGCGCAGGTGGACCACTTCCTGGACGTGCTCGCCGAGGAGCTGCGCAGGTACGAGCGGCCGCACTGACGGTGACTCCGGGTGAGGGGCGCGGGTGGGACGGGCGGACCCCGGATCGCGGAGGAAGCGGGCCGCGGCCACGGCCTCGGGCGCGGTCGCGCCTGGTGGGCGGGGTGGAGGGGTCAGCGGTCGCGGACACGCCGTAGCGCACACTCCCCATCTTCAGGACAGCGGAAAGTAATATTTGGACACAGGAAGTAGTCATCCCCCGCTGTCCCGCAGACCGCGCCCCGAGGGGAGGCAGGATGTCCCACGCGATGCCGCCGGAGGGGCGCGCCACCGCATGCCCGGTGCACGGCGCGCCCGACTGCTGCTCCGCCGCCGACGGGGGCCCGAGAACCCGTTCCCGAGAAGGACTGCGGGTGCTCGGCGCCGACGAGGAGGTCGTCCCGGCCTCCGCCCACCCGTGGGAGGCCCCGCTCCTGGCCGCGTGCGTGGGAGCGACCCTGCTGGCAGCGGCGGGGCTGGCCCACGTGGTGTGGTCGGTGTCGGGGTCGTGGCTGTGGGCGGCCGCCGCCCTGGCGGCGGTGCCCGCCGTGTGCTGGGAGGCGCGGGGGCTGCTGTACGCCCGGCGGCGGGCGGAGTCGGTGAAGATCTCGCCCACGCAGTTTCCCGAGGCCCACCGGATGGTGGTGGCGCTGGCCGCGGAGACGGGACTGCCCCGGACGCCGGAGGCCTACGTGCGGGTGGGGCCGCGCCGCTGGGGGACGGACGCCGCCGGGCACGGGCTGCGCCGGTACCTGGTGCTGTCGGACGACCTGTTCGACCCGTGCGGCCGGGTCCGCGACCCCGAGGCGCTGGCCTTCCTGGTCGCGCACCAGCTGGGGCACGTGGTCGCCGGGCACACCGGTTTCTGGCGGCGGACGGCGACGCTGGGCGGGGAGCTGGTCCCGGGCCTGGGGGCCGCGCTGTCGCGGGCCATGGAGTACACGGCCGACAACCACGCCTACGCGCACGTCCCCGAAGGCGCCCACTCGGTGCGCATCCTCGCCGGGGGCGGCAACCTGTACACGCGGGTCAACATGGGTGAGATGGCGGACCGCGCGCGCACCGACCGGGGCTGCTCGCTGCTGCTCTACCACCTGCTGACCCGTCGGCCGGGCAACACCCGCCGCATGGCCGCGCTGCGTGACCGCACCCGGCGCGGCCGGATCTTCCTCTAGCGAACCGGCCGGAAGCGTCGCTGGTGCGACATGAGGGCCCTGACCAGCGGTGGTCCTGTACCTGCAGCGGGTTCAGTGGAGATGCGCCACAAGCACAGGACCACGGCGGATGGGGGCGTGTCCCGGATCAGTTCCAGTGGCGGCGCATGGTCCAGCGGTCGGAGGCGAGGTCGCGGGTAATGTCGATGATGCTCGGCTCCCCCGCGTCGGACTCGGCCGAGACGCGGAGCAGGTGGACCTGCGTGGCCGGGACGCCGGGCGTCCCCGGGCGGGCGGGCCAGTCCCCGATGACCCTGCGCACCCGGTAGGCGCGACCGCGCCAGGTGAACTGGGCGGGGGTCCCGCCCTCGGTGGAACGGACGTCGATCTGCTCGTTCAGAAGACTCACACCGTCAGCTTATCGAACACCAGTTCGAACAAGTCAAGCGCTGCCGCCCCCTGTCGGGGACCGCGTCCGGACCCGCCGGGTCAGTCCTCCCAGGACCGGTCGTACTCGGGGTGGGCCCGGTACACCCCGGCGAGGTACTTGACCGCCAGCCGCCAGGCCAGCAGCTCCGACCAGGGGTCGCCGACGTCGGCCCGCCGGGCCCCGGGAAGGGTGCCCGCGGCGGCGCCGGGGGCCGCGGCCGGTTCGAGGCTGCGCATGCTCGCGCGGTGGGCGTCGGCGTACCCGCGGACGATCTTGCGCTTGGCCGCGACCTCCGCCAGCGCCCGGTCACGGCCGCGGGTTCCCGCGGGGACGGCCTCCGACGCGCGCTCGTCCTCGTCCAGACGCGCGTTGAGGAACTCGACGATGGTCAACGGACGACTCCCCTCCTGTCCACCACTGCCCCAGGGCTCGGTGTCGGACCTATACCCGCCCCGGCCCCCTCCCGCGACGGCCCGGAGCGGAGCGGGGCGCCTCCGTCCGGTTCCGGCCACGGGCGCACGCCCCGGCCGTCCGCCCCTCGCGCCCCCGCACACGCCCGCTGGCGCACACGCCGCGCGCGCACCGCCTCCCCGCGGTTCACGTCGGGTCGCAGCCCTCGAACTGGGGCACGCTCGTCACGACCTGGAGGCCGCTCTCGCCGAACCAGGTCTCCAGCAGCTCCGCGGCGGTGCCGTCCTGGTACATCTCGCTGATGGCCTTGTTGACGGCCTCGCAGGCGCGCACGTCGCCGTGGGGCAGGCCGACGCCGTACTTCTCGTCGGTGAAGGGGTTGTTGACGAACCGGAAGGCGTCGGGCTCCTCGGCCAGGAACCCGGCCAGGATCAGGTTGTCGGTGGAGACGGCGTCCACCTCCCCCTCGCGCAGGGCGTCGATGCAGGCGCTGTAGCTGGGCGCCTCCCTCTGCTCGATGCCGATGCCCAGGCCCTCGCTGATGCGGACGGCGGAGTAGGAGCCCTCCCCCTGGCAGACGCTGCGGCCCTCCAGGTCGCGCACCCCCTGGATGTCGGTGTCCTCGGCGCGCACCAGCACGTCCTGTTTGGCGACGTAGTAGGGGCCGCCGAAGGTGACCTCGGTCTTGCGGGCGGGGGTGATGGAGTAGGTGGCCACGACCATGTCCACCTCGCCGCTGATCAGCTTCTCCTCGCGGTCGGCGGAGGTGACGCCGGTCAGCTCCACGTCCTCGGCGGCGAAGCCGAGCCTGCCGGCGACGTAGAACGCCACGTCCACGTCGAAGCCCGTGATGTCGCCGTCGCCGTCCTCCAGCCCCAGACCGGGCTGGTCGGTCTTGACCCCGACGGTCAGCGTGTCGGCGTCCAGGACCGACTCCTCCTCGCCCAGCACCGCGGAGCATGCGGGCAGTCCGACCGCCGCCGCGGCGGCCAGGGCGGCCGCGGCTGCGGTGCGCCGGTGTCGAAACCTCATCGGCCTGTTCCTCGTCTCTCGGGGGGTGCGGATGTGGGTGGGGGCGGCGGACCCGGCATGGGAGCCCGGCCTCAGCGGTACTCGGCCAGCCGGGGCCGGACCCCGAGCACGAGCAGGACCAGCAGGAGGGCCGTCGCGGCGGGCAGCAGCCAGGTCCAGGGGGCGAGCGCGGCGCCACCGCGGTCGATGCCCTCGTAGAACGCGCCCTCGTGCAGGTCGGTCAGCTCCGCCAGCGCGGCCTCGTAGGTCTGGAAGGCGCCGTCCTCGGAGTGCGCGACGCCCATGCGGACGTCGACGGCCCCCGCGAGGTCGCCGTCCCCGGCGGCCGAGCGCAGCGCGCGGTCCTCGGCCTGGAGGGCGTCGTAGGACTCCAGCACCTCGGCGAGCGCGTCCTCCTGGCCGGACAGCAGCGTGTCCTGGGCCCGCTGCCCCAGGTAGCCGAGCGTGCCCGGGTCCCCGGGGTCGGAGCCGTCCGAGCCCGGCAGCTCCGGGTAGGCGGCGACCACGCCCTCGATCTCCCCGTAGTACGCCTCCAGGTTGCTGGCCGGGCGGTACAGCACCTGCTGCGCCCGCTCCAGGTACGCCAGCTGGTAGTTGTCGGCCATGTCCCGGTCGAGCAGGAAGCGGCTCTGGTCCGCCTGCATGTCGGTGGAGATGGCCCCGGCCCGGGACAGCGCCATGGCCGCGTCCAGCCCCTCCTCCTTGGCGTCGCGCTGGTGCCCGCCGCTGACGGTCAGGACGAGGACCACACCGCCGGTGAGCAGGACGGCGACCGCCGTGGCGGCCAGCAGCGGCGCGCTGAACCGGCGCCGGAACCGCACGCGCAGGTACAGCTGGAGGCCGAGCAGCGCGGCGACGGTGACCGTGCCGACCGCGCTCACCGAGAGCATGCCGAGCGCGACGGAGGACTGCCCCTCCTCGTGGTTGGCGCGCACGATCGCCGACGAGTCCAGCCCCAGGTTGAACGCCTTGGGCAGCAGTTCGGCGTGCATCAGCAGCGTGGCCTCGCGGTAGGTCTCCAGGGCCGTCCCGTCCACCCGGCCGGGCGGGGCCTGCGCCTCGTCGTTGAGCAGCCGCGCCTCGCCGGCGAGCTGTTCGTAGGCGCCCATCCCGTCCAGGACCGCCTCGACGTTGCGCTCCTCCACGCTGTCGCCCTCGGTCAGCGAGGCCGCCTGGAGCAGGGCCTCGTTGGCCCGCGCCCGGCTGGCCTCGTACCCCTCCAGGGCGTCCTCGCGGCCCGACCCCAGGTCGTGGTCGGTGCCCATGAGCAGCACGTCGGCCACGCGGGCGTCCATGTCCGCGAGCGCCAGGTACAGGTCGGTGGTCGCCAGGGCCTGGGGCCCGGCGTCGTCCCCGAGCACGCGCAGGCCGTCGCGGGCCTGGCCGAGGGTGGCGGCCGCCGAGCCGAACAGCCCGAGGACGGCCAGCACGCACACCGAGGACAGCAGCCACAGCCGGGCCGGGGTGGTGCCCGACCAGCGGCGGAGCCCGGAGGCCCGTTCACGCGCGCCGGCCGGGGCGTCCGGCGGCCTGGTCCCGGTCCCGTGCGGGGCCCGGTCGGGGATGGGGGGCGTCAACGGGGTTCACCCCTTCTGGAGGATGATGACGGTCCATGCGCCGACGTAGATCCGGTCGCTGTCATGCAGGGGAACCTCCACGTTGGGGGCGATGGGGTTGGCGGTCCCGTTGACCGTGGTGCCGTTGGTCGAACCCGGGTCGAGGAGGGCCCAGGTGCCGCCGGGCTTGGCGACGAGGATCGCGTGGACGTGGGAGATCGCCGGGTCGCCGCCGGGGCCGCCCAGGTCGATCTCGGGGGTGAAGCCGCGCGTGGCGCTGCGCCGTCCGATGTGCACCCTGTCCCCGGTGAGCGGCACCCGGCGCTGCGTGCTGCCCTTGGGGAAGGAGACCTGGTCGGGGTCGAGCATGCCCTGGTGGACCATGTACTGGTAGTAGGCGGGGTCGGCGACGACGACCGCGCGCCAGCGCGCGCCCGCCTGCCCGGCGCCCGTGTGCCCGTGCCGGTGGCCGTCCGAGCGCGAGGCGAAGTCGTACCCGCACTCCTCGCAGAACCGGCCCGCGCGGGAGGTGCCGCACTCGGGGCAGGGGCCTCCCCGGGGCAGGGTCACCGGGCGCGGCGGCGCGGGGGGCCGCGCCGGTGCCACGGGCGGTGTGGGCGGTGTCGGATGGCGCTGCGACGGGGGCCGCGACGCGGGGGAGTGGGCCTGGAGGCGCAGCCCGCAGACGTCACAGAAGTCGGTCGCCGTGGAGCGGTGCCCGGAAGGGCAACTCGGCATGGGGTCCCTCCTACCCGGGTACGGGGGCACCGCCGGTGTCCGGTCCGCTCTGCCGCGGCCGGGTCCGTACGGTCCGGGTCGAGTTGGTGTCCAGGGTCATCTCGTCGACCTTGCTGACACCGGGCTTGAGCCGGACGGTTCCGGTGACGGGGTCGACCACGTCGACGACCCTGCCGAGGAGCCTCGCGGTCTCCTCGTTGCCCGACTCGTGGGCGAGTGCGACGGCGCGGCCGAGCCGCGTGGTGGCGGTGTCGTGGTCGCCGTCGCGACGGGCCGCGAGCCCGTCCTGGATGGCCCGGGCCAGTTCGGCCTGGCCCGTGTAGTGCGCCACGCGGGGGTGGATCTCGGTGGCCCGTTCCTCGTCCGCGGTCCACTCGGCGAGGATGTTGCCCGAGGCGAGGACCTGGTCCTCGGCCCCCGCGGCCCCGGGGAGCACCACGCGCACCCACCCGGCGCGCAGTTGGCGGCCGGGGGCGCCGGGCGGCACCTGGACGCACACGTGGTAGTCGCGGCTCTCGGTCCCCCAGGACCCCGTGGGGTAGTCGCCCGACTGGGGCGCGCGCTCCACGCCGCGGCCGGTGAGGTCGCTGACGGTGGGGGCGACCTGCTTGACGTGGCGCACGACGGCGTTCTGGGGCGTCCACAGCCGCAGCACCACGTCGGCGACGGCCTTGCCCATGGAGGCCTGCGCCATGGCCCGGAAGTCGGCCACCATGTCGGCGGGGTCGGCGATGATGCCGGGGCCGCCGCCGAGCAGGGCGGAGTCGATCCGGCGCAGCTCCTCGACCTTCCAGTCGGTGCCCACGCCCCGGCAGTCGCAGACGAAGGAGCCCGCGACGCGGTCGAGCGCCTGCCCGAAGACCGCGGCGGGCTCGTTGTTCTGGCCGTCGGTGAGCAGGATGGCGTGCTTGATGCCGCCGTCGACGGTGGCGAACAGCTCGGCGGCCCGGGTGAGCCAGGAGCCCATGCGGGTGCCGCCGTCGGCGCGCAGCCCGCCGATCGCCTCCGCGGCCTCGGCGCGGGTGACGGCGTCGGCCCGCACCATCCGCCCGCCGCCCTCGGGGAAGAGCACGGAGGCCCCGCTGTGCCCGGCGACCACCGCGAAGAGGACGCCCTCGCGCAGGGCGCCCACGGCGGCGCGGGCGGCCTGCTTGGCCGCGTTGATCTTCGCGCCGTACATCGAGCCGGAGGTGTCGACGATGATCACCTCGGCGGCGCGCACCGACGCACCCACCACCACGGAGCTGGTGGAGGTGACGCTGACGATCGCGTGCACCTCGCGTCCGCCCGTCGGCAGGAAGGCGTTCTGGTCGACCTCGATCCGAAAGCCCGGTTCGGCCGCGCGCTCAGTCGTGTTCGGCACGGGGACCCCCAGCGGGCACGGGAACGATCACGACGGTGATGTTGTCCTTGCCGCCCGCCTCCAGGGCGAGGCCGACGTAGGCGCGGGCGGCCTCGTGGGGTCTGGCCCCCGCCCCGGGGACGGCGTCGGTCAGGGCCTGCGCCTCGGGGAAGTAGTTCCACAGGCCGTCGCTGCACAGCACGACGGCGCCGGGGCCGGTCGGGGTCACGGTGGAGATGTGGGCGTCGATCTCGCCGGAGTCGGCGCCCATCCACGCGACGAGGGCGTGGGCGTTGGACGAGCGCATCGCCTCCTCGCGGGAGAGCGCGCCCATCTGCACCATCGCCTCGCTCCAGGAGTCGTCCCTGGTCAGCAGGGCTGAAGCGCTGGAGGCGGGGCCTCCGGAGAGCCAGTAGGCGCGGCTGTCGCCGACCCAGCCGACGGTGACGGTGCCCGCGGCGGGGTCGTACACCGCCGACACGAAGGTGCACGCGGGCGCGGAGCTGGGCGAGTCGGCGATCCCGGCGACCGCCTCGGCGGCCCGGATCATCGCCGCGCCGGTGGCCTCGCGGGGGTCGGCGCCCTGGCCGACGCGTTCGGCGAGGACGGCCACGCCGGTCTCCGCGGTGACGCGGGAGGCCTCGTCCGAGCGCGGGGAGCTGGACACCCCGTCGCAGACCACGGCGCAGACCACGCCGGGCGCGCGGGGGTCGTCGGCGTCGATCACGCGGATCGCCATGGCGTCCTCGTTGCGCTTGTGCCGCAGTCCCCGGTCGCTGACGCCGACGGCGGCGCGCGTGCGCACCTCGACGTGGTCGCGCCCGGTGGGCTGGAGGAGGCCGCACCGCTCGCAGTAGCCGTCGCTGACCGCTCCGGGGCACCACGCGCACAGGCCGGGGTTGGCGGGCCGCAGCGGGTTGCTTCCGTTGGCGGGCGGCGGCCAGTCGGGGACGGTCTCCGGCTGGGGGGCCCGGGGCGCGGAGGACGCGAACGAGGGCAGGCTGTCGCGCCGTATCGGCTGGGTGACCATGGAGTCGGCCGCGTGCGGGGCGGAGTCGGGCAGCGCCTCCGGCGGAGGGGCGTCCCGCCCACCCGTGTCGACGGCCCGCAGGCTCACCTGCGGAGCCGTGGGGGCGCCGTCGTCGGGCACCAGCCCGGGACGCGCGTCGGCGCCGGGCGACCCGGCGCCCGGCGAGCCCGGGGCTCCCCCGGTCCGCGCGCCGCCGTCGGCCCCGTCCCGGGCCCACCCGCCGGGCGGCACGGCACCGGCCAGGCTCGCCTGCGGGGCGGTGGGCATCCTGTCGGGGTGCCCGGCGGTCTCCGCGCCCTCGGGGAGGGGGCGTCCGCACCCCTCGCAGAAGGAGTCCTCCGTGGACACCCTGTCCGAGCAGGCGGGGCAGGTCCGCACCTTGGTCATCGCCGTTCCCTCGTTCCTCACAGCAGCGTCACGGGGCGTAGGGAGTTGGCCCTGTCGACGAGCTCATAGCGTTCCGACGGCGCGACGACGCGCTGGGCCAGCGCGCGGTAGCGGCGCTCCAGGTTGCCCCGCACACCGTTCTCGGTGAACGGGGCGCCGAGCAGCCCCTCCCCCGCCGGTGCCCCCGCACCCGCGCCGAGCCAGCCCAGCGCCGACTCCAGGACCCGGACCGCCAGGCGGTCGGCGGACTCGCCGTCCAGACCGATCCGCTCCAGGCGCCGTCCGGCCTGCACGAAGTCGGCGGCCGCGGTGCCCTGGTGGTGCGCCGCGAGCACCGCGATCAGCGCGGTCTGGGCGTGGACGTGCAGCCGGGACAGCTCCGGGACCGTGTCCAGGACGGCGATGGCCGCGGCCCGGTCCTCCTGGGCCAGGCGGATGCGGGCCAGGCCGAACGCGGCGCTGACGAAGGAGTGGTCGGTGTTCCAGACCGCCCGGAACTGGCGTGCGGCGCTCTCGTGCTCGCCGGTCCGCTCGCAGGCCAGGGCCAGGGCGAGCTTGGGCGCGAGCTCCCCGGGCAGGTGGTCGTACAGCTCGTCGAAGTGGTCGCGGGCCTCGCGGAACCGGCCGGTGCTCAGTTCGGCGACCGCCAGGTACCACATGGTGCGCCAGTCGCCCGGGACCGCCTCGCTGAACCGCTGGAGGACGTCCATGGCCTCGCCCTGGCGACCTACGGTGACGAGCGCGCGGACCAGCATCAGGAGGGTCTCGGGGGTGGGCGCGGGCATGGCGCGCAGCGCGGGGACGAGTTCCTCGGGCGGCAGGCCCTGGAAGCCGCGCAGGTGCTGGGCGGCCGGGTCCGTCTGGTCGACGAGGGGTGCGGGCAGCAGCGCCGCGGCGTCGGTGGGCGGGGGCGCGACGAGCATGCGGTCGGCGTTGTGGATGCCGGGGTCGGGCCCGGCGGCGGGGTTCTCCGCGCCGAACAGGGTCGACGGGGCGGGGTGCGGTGTGCCCTCCAGGTCGGAGAGCACCTCGCGCAGGACCCCGGTGAGCTGGTCGGCCATGTCCTCGGCGTCGTGGAAGCGCAGCTCGGGTTCGCTGTGCGTGGCGCGGCGCAGCAGCCGGTCGAAGGACGCGTGGCGCTGGAGCAGCGGCACGGTCTCCCGCGGCGGGATGCTGTGCGGGTGGTCGCGCATGAAGCTGAAGCGGAAGCTGAGCACGGCCAGGGCGCGGCCGACCGAGTACAGGTCGGCGCTGACCGTGGGGCCGGGGTCGCGCAGCTCGTCCTCGGGCACCCGGTACCCGGGCGTGGTGTAGACGGGGCTGACGGTGTCGTCCATGCGCCGCACGCCGCCCAGGTCGATGAGCTTGATCTGCTCCTCGCTCTGGATGACGTTGTCGGGTTTGAAGTCGCAGTAGAGCAGGTCCTTGGAGTGCAGGTAGCCCAGGGCCCGCAGGACCTCCAGGCCGTAGGCGATGACCTGGTCCGGGGGCAGGACGGCGTCGGGGTCGTTCTCGCGGCGCTCGATGAGCAGCTCGCGCAGGGACTTGCCGCCCACGTACTCCATGACGATGTGGCCGCCGGGGATGCCGGTGCGCGGGTCGGGGTGCTGGGAGAAGTTGATGATCTTGACGATGTTGGGGTGCTCGACCTCGGAGAGGAACGCGCGCTCGGCGGCGGCGGCCTTGTGCGCCTCGGCGTCACCGGCGTTGAGCAGGCCCTTGAGGACCACCCAGCGGTCGTTGACGTTGCGGTCGCGGGCCAGGTAGATCCAGCCGAGGCCGCCGTGGGCCAGGCAGCCGAGCACCTCGTACTGGCCGCCGACCAGGTCCCCGGGGGAGAGTTTGGGCGTGAAGGAGAACTGGGTCCCGCACTTGCGGCAGAAGCCCTCGGTGCGTCCGGGCTGGTCGCCCTGGGTGCGGCCGACCCGCTCGCCGCAGTTGCCGCAGAAGCGGTTCTTCTCCGAGACGACGGGGTCGTCCATGACGGCGGCGGAGGGGTCCCGGGAGGGG
>ANAW01000047.1:0-16824 GCA_000340945.1 Nocardiopsis synnemataformans DSM 44143
CGAGGTCGCGGAGACGCTGCGGGGGCCGGAGCGCCCCGAGAGCCTGACGTTGCCGGAGACGGGGTGGGAGTGGACGGGGTCGCCGCTGAGGGGGTCCGCGGAGGAGTTCGGGCCGGGGGAGCGCTGCGGTCCGGAGACCGAAGGCACGGGCCGCTGCCGGAGGGCGGGGACGGGGCTCCCCGGAGGCCGTACGTCCGCGGGGGCCATGCCGCACACACCGCAGAAACCGTCCTCGACCCGGCCGGGGCAGCCGGGGACCGTGCACTTCGTCATCTGTTCACACCACCATCGCTCTCGCCGTCTGACGCGTCCGGGCCCGGTGTGGTTCTGTTCACAGCGAAATCGGTTCCGCCGAGTTCCTGGAGCGCGCGCTGGTACGCGGAGAGGGCGACCGTGGCCGCGCGCAGGTCGCAGGGCGCGGTCCACAGCTCCCAGTGCGCCGTGCCGTGGAGCCGGGCCAGCCGCGGGTCCTCGGCGACGCCGAGCCGGACCGCGCGGGAGCGGTAGGCGTCCAGGCGGCCGCGCAGCTCGGCACGGCGTTCCAGGAGGCCGGTGAGGTTGGCCTCGCGATCCCGGGCGTCGTCGGCGGCCTCGTGGACGGCGCGCTGCACCTCGCCCAGACGGGCGCCGAGTTCGCGCCACCGGCCCCGGGCGCGCAGGGCGTCCATGGCGTCGATGTGCGCCCGCAGCGCGGGGACGGGGTCGGGCACGCCGACCGCGGCGGGCGAGGAGACCTTGGCGACCACCTGTTCGCGCAGCGCGCGGGCGCGTTCCACGGCCTTGCCGACGTCGTCGATGGCGGAGCCGAGCCGCTCGACGCTCTCGCCGTAGGAGTCGCGCATGCGCAGGGCGTCGCGGAGCTCGCCGCGCACGCGCTCCAGCCGCAGGCGCAGCCGTTCGAGGGAGGAGGTGTCCACGTGGCCGTCCTCCACGAGCGCGAGGGGGTCGCGGCGGACGGTGGAGCCGACCGCGTCCAGGTCCACGCGCAGGGACTCGTACTCGTCCTCGGCGAGTTCCACCATGTCGGAGAGGGTGCCGATCTCGTGCCACATGGCGTCGAGCTCGCCCAGGCGCGGGTGGAGGGCGTCCCAGGCCGTCTCGGCGGCCGAGATGACCTCGGTGGCCTCCTCGTAGTCGGCGGACATGCGGGCGACGGCGTCGGCGAGGGTGACGGACTCCTGCCCGGTGTGGAGCAGTCCGCGCTCGTGCAGCGGGACCTCCCTGGCGGGCAGCGGCACGGAGGCGTCGTTGAGCAGGGAGGTCAGGGCGACCTGGTCCTCGGGGCCGCTCGCGCCGGCCCGGATCCGGCCCGCCGTGTCGACGACGCGGCGGAAGGCCTCGTAGACCGTCCACAGGTTGCGGATGTGCCCGCTGGCGTGCTCCCAGCGCCGCCGGGTGCGCCCGACGAGGTCGGCTCCCTGGAGCAGGCGGTGGCTGACGTGGCCGTCCAGGTCAGCGAGGTTGAGGGAGATCCGGTCGGCCTCACCGCGCACACGGTTGAGCGCGTGGTCGATGCCCTCCCAGCTCATGGGCGGCATGCTCGCCCCGGACGCCCTGGCCACCTGCCGCCTTCCTCCCCGGCGTCCACGCACGCTCCCCGCAGCCGTCTGGGGCGTGGACGGTCAATGGTCCTTTACCTAGACAAGAGTCTGGCCCCCGGCTTCGCGAACTACAAGAGAAAGCCCGGTTTACGGCCATGAACGGCCACTGGTGCCCCGTTTGCGGTCCAGAGGGCCCATCCCATGACAGACGTTTTCTCCCGTCACTCCCGTCACTCCCGTCGCTCTGTGCGCTCCCGTCACGGGCGGGGGGACCGGGTCCGGCCCAGGACCTCCAGGACGAAGCGGGCCCGCTCGGCGACCGGCACGCGCGGCAGTTCCACCAGCTCGTAACCGCACGCCGGATAGGCCTCGGTCATCGCCCGGTGGGTGCGCTCGGCCTCCTCCGGGGACTGGTGGCGCTCGGCGTCGCCGGTGAAGATCTCCGGCCACGGCGGGGCCACGAAGACCCGGCGGTGGTAGCGGAACCGGCGGGCCGCCTCGGTGACGTGCCCGGGGACCGGCAGTCCGCGCAGGCGGAGGTAGCCCACCAGGTCGGGAACGCCCCGGTCGCAGAAGACGGGCCCGGGCAGGGAGGAGGCCTCGCGGTGCGAGCGCATCTCCCACGAGAGCATGAGTTCGGCGAACAGGGCGTCGTCGCGCCGGGCCAGGCCCCGGCCGCCGATCTCGCGCTGGTCGCGGATGACGGCGCGCCCGGCCTCCGGGGTGCGCGCGTACCCGAGCGAGGCCAGGTGGTCGATCAGGGTGGTCTTGCCCGACCCCGGCCCTCCGGTGACGACGACGAGGTGGTCCATGGTGCTCCGTTCGGGGACGGGGCCGGACCGGGCGCGCGGGGAGGCCGTGCCTCCCCGCGTCGGCCCCGCCCGGCCGGGTGGGTTCGGCGCGTCGTCGCGGCGGGGATGGGGGTGGGGTGGGGGGTGGCGCCGGGGCCGCTCTCCGGAACCGGACGTCGGCCGGACCCGGATCAGGCGGGCAGTTCCGCCTCGACCAGGTCGGCCGCGTAGGAGGTGCCGCTGGCCTGGAGCCGGGCGCTGACCTCGGCGAGGCGGCGGGCGACCTCGGGGTCGGCGGTCAGCTCCAGCAGGGCCGAGCGCAGCCGCTCCGCGCTGGCGTCCTCGGTGTCGATCCGGCGGGCGACGCCGAGTTCCACCAGGCGGTCGGCGTTGTCGAACTGGTCGACGGCCTGCGGGACGGCGATCATCGGCACCCCGGTGTAGAGGCCCTCGCTGGAGCCGCCCATTCCGGCGTGGGTGACGAAGGCGTCGGCCTGGCGCAGGACGGCCAGCTGCGGCACCCACGCGTGCACCTCGACGTTGTCCGGCACCTCCCCCAGCTCGGCGGGGTCCACGTGCCTGCCGATCTGGAGCACCACGTGCCAGCCGGGCAGGCCCCCGAAGGCCTCCAGGCAGGCGCGGTAGAACCCCGGCTGGTTGGTGAAGGCCGACCCCAGGGACACCAGCAGGACGTTGTCGGCGTCCGCCGGACGGGCCCACTCCCCCTGGTCGGCCCGGTCGCCCAGGCACGGCCCCACGAAGGTCACCGTGTCGGCCACGGTGTCGGCGAAGGGCTGCATCTCGCGCGGGATCAGCGCCAGCGCGCGGTCCGGCGACCCGGCGAAGGAGGAGTGGTCGAGGCCGGTGACGCCGTTGTCGGCGAGCCAGGCGTCGAACTTGGCGTAGTGCTCCGTGGCCCCGGGCTGGGCGCGCAGCCACTCCAGGACGGTGTCGCCGTAGTCGGCCCAGGCCACGTAGGTGGGCGAGAGCTGCACGGAGGGGATGTCCCAGTTGACGGAGAGGATCCGGGCGGCGAACCCCGAGATGTCGTACAGGAACAGGTCGGGGCGGTCGCCGTCGTAGGCGGCGCGCAGGGCGGGGAGCTGGTTGATCGCCTCGTCCAGGAAGATGTCCATGCCCTTGACCGGGTCGTCCGGCCAGGTGCCGTCGCCGGTGGGCAGGACGGTGGCGTAGGGGACGAGTTCGGCTCCGGCCCCGGTGATGGTGTCGGCCAGCAGGGGGTCGTTGGCGTAGGTGACGCGGTGGCCCCGGTCCACCAGCTCGCGGATGACCTCCAGGCTGGGCAGGACGTGGCTCACGGTGGGGGTGCCGACCATGGCGATATGGGCACGGCGGTTCATGGTGCTTCTCCAGACACGGGTGTTCGGGGGTAGGGCTGAGGGGCACCGGGCCCCGTGGCGGGGCGGGTGCGTCGCGGCGTCGGTGACGCCTGCCTAGCCGTAGATCTGGAGGTGCATGCGCGCCATGTTAGCCACACGGCGGGCCGGTGCGCACCTGCTTTCGGGCGCGGTCCCGTGTGGGCGCCGCCACGGGGGCTCGACAGCCCCCGTGCCCCCTTCGGAGGCGCCCGTGCCCGTCTCCGACAGCGCCGTCCGCCTCGCGGTCCCGGCGCGGAACCGCCCCGACCGCCGGGAGCCGTTCCCCACCCGGATCCGCACGGGGCCTCGGCGCCCGTCCGGTGGACCGACGGGCCTAGCGGGGCTCGTCGGGACGGCCCTCGTCGCCCGGAGCCCGGTGTCTGCCGCCCGGCCGGTCGTCCCAGCCGCCGCGGTCGTCCCCGTCGTCCCCCCGGTCCTGGTCGTCCCACCGGCCCCCGTCGTCCCCGGCGCCGCGCTCACCCCACCGGTCCAGGTCGTCGTGGTCGGCGCGATCGGCCCGGTCGGCTCTGTCGGCGCGGTCCTCGAGGAGGTCGCCGGGGCGGGTTCCGCGGTCGTACGGCTCCGCGGGCTCCTCGGGCTCGCCGAGACCGGCGAAGGCGGGCGCGTCCTCCGGCGGCAGGAAGGCATCGGCCGCGCCGCGGAGGCGGAACCCGGCCACGGCCATGACCGCGCCGAAGATGACCGCGTACATCGCGATCACGAACATGATGGCCTGCGCGCCCTCCAGCGGCCAGAACCACAGCAGGAGTCCGAAGACGACCGAGAGCGCCCCCACGAAGACCAGCAGCCACTCGGAGCTGATGTGCGCGCGCAGGCGGATGGCGGTGACGATCTCGGCCACGCCGGTGACCACGGCCCAGACGCCGATGACGAACACCAGCGCGACGATCGCCGCGACCGGCCAGACCAGGGCGATGAGCCCCATGACGGCGCTGAGGACCGCCTGGACGGCCAGGGGGACCCGGGCGCCGGGCGACGAGCGGTAGGCCGCGTACCCCAGGGCCGCGGCGTCGACCAGCGCATAGACGCCGAAGACGATCGCCAGGACCACCAGGGTCTTGCCCGGCCAGATCAGCGCGACCAGGCCGAAGAGGACCGCGGCGACCCCCCGTAGGACCACCAGCCACCAGTTCCGGCTCAGCTCACCGAGCAGGTCGCCAGCCCACGCGTACCTGACCATCGTCGCCCCCTCCTTCGCACGGCCCCCGTGCGGTAACCGCACCCTGCCCCTTCCCCCAACGACGCACACGGACGACAGCGGTCCGCAAAATGCCGGGAAAGGTGGCCCGTACGGGTGATACCCGGACGCGCGGGGGGCCGAACAGCGCGAACGCGCCTGTGGACAACGCGCGGGAGCGCCCGCCCCGTCTGACGCGGGCGGGCGCTCCGGTGCGCCTCGGGGGTGTGCCCTACCCCTGGCCGGGGAGCCGGCGCTCGGAGGAGCCGACGTAGTGCTGGCGCGGGCGCGCGATCCGGAAGGCCGGGTCGCGC
Source organism: Nocardiopsis synnemataformans DSM 44143 (assembly GCA_000340945.1). Classification (GTDB taxonomy): domain Bacteria; phylum Actinomycetota; class Actinomycetes; order Streptosporangiales; family Streptosporangiaceae; genus Nocardiopsis; species Nocardiopsis synnemataformans. The sequence goes on from ANAW01000047.1 coordinate 5,224, forward strand.
AGCTGCTCGCGGTAGTGGGCGATCCAGCCGGGCAGGCGGCCGATGGCGAACAACACGGTGAACATGTTGGTCGGGAAGCCCATGGTGCGGTAGATGACGCCGGTGTAGAAGTCGACGTTCGGGTAGAGCTTGCGCTCGGTGAAGTAGGAGTCGGAGAGCGCGGCGGCCTCGAGCTTGAGGGCGAGCGCGAACAGCTCGTCCGGGTTCTCGTCGCGGTCGAGGATCTGGCTGGCCAGAACCTTGATCTCCTTGCTGCGCGGGTCGAAGTTCTTGTAGACCCGGTGGCCGAAGCCCATGAGGCGCATCTCGCGCGCCTTGACCTTCTCCAGGAAGTCCTCGATGGAGATGCCCGAGTCGCGGATCTCCTCCAGCATCTCCAGGACGGCCTGGTTGGCGCCGCCGTGGGACGGGCCGGAGAGGGCGTTGATGCCCGAGGCCACGCTGGCGTAGATGTCGGCCTTCGAGGAGCCGACGACGCGCACGGTGGCGGTGGAGCAGTTGAGCTCGTGGTCGGCGTGCAGCACCAGCAGCATGCCGACGGCCTGGTTGAACAGGTCGCCGAGCTCGCTGTCGGCGTGGACGTCGCCGAAGGTCATCCGGATGAAGTTGTCGACGTAGTCGAGCGAGCTGTCCGGGCTGATCGGCTTCTCGCCGATGGAGTTGCGGTAGATGCGGGCCGCGATCGTCGGCAGCTTGGCCAACAGCCGGATCGTGGCGAGCTCCACCTGGTCCTCGTCGCCGGGGTCGACGCTGTCGTCGTAGTAGGCGGCGAGGGTGTTCACGGCGCTGGCCATGAGGGCCATGGGGTGGCCGTTGCGGGGCATCGCGTCGATGAGCGCGCCCATGTCGGCCGGGATGTCGGCGTTGTCGCGCAGCTTGTCGGCGAAACCCTTGCGCTGGTCCGCGTCGGGGAGCTCCCCGTAGATCACCAGGTAGGCGACCTCCAGGAAGGTCGCGCCCACGGCGAGGTCCTCGATCGGGTACCCGCGGTAGCGCAGGATCCCGGCGGCCCCGTCGATGTAGGTGATCTCCGAGCTACACGAAGCGGTGTTGCCGAACCCCGGGTCCAGGGTCGTCATCCCCGTCGACCCCAGCAGGGTCTTCAGCTCGATGGTGCGCTCACCCTCGGTACCGGTGAACACCGGCAGCTTCAGCACGCCGCCCTCGTAGTGGAGCTCCACCGTGCGCTCTTTGTCGTCTTCGCTCATGCCCGAGGTCAACCTTTCCAGGCGGGGGATACGTGAGGTGCGTCATACGCGGGGCGGTCCGCCGCCACGTTCCTGCTTCACTCGTTATTGTTCTGTTTTGTTAAACGACGGTTAAGCAAAATCATATAAGTTTCACCGATTCACGGACAGGTGACATGCAACACATACCCACACGTGCACCGAATTACCGCCAGGTGAAGATTTACAAACTTTGCCAGCCGTCGATTACTTCGTGATCGCCCTGAGACGTCGCAGGCGGAACACGGGAGGTCCTCCCGGCGCCCCGCTGCCTCCTGTACCGGTCCCCTGGACGGTCCGGCATCCGCCCGAACCCTCCCCCTTCGGCCTGTCCTTCACAGAAGTGGACAGAGCCGAACGAAGCTCGGTGCGGCCGGGTGCCAGAACACGCCCTAGCGGCCTTCTCTCAGGGTACCTTCGCGCTGTTCACGGGGCCTGACGCGGGGTGCCCGCCAACTGGTGATCTTGGCCTCTGCCTGGGCCTCGGGAGCCCCAGGGACCCCACCAGTCACAGCGAACCGGGCCCGTCGTGGCAACGGACTGTGCGTGCGGCACGGGAGTTCACACGCGGCTCACCGCCGCCTCGCCACACCGCCGGGGAGCCGGTCGGGAGGCGTTCCGCGGGCCGCCCAATTCCCACGGGGCCGACCCCCGGTATCGACAGCGGGTCACCGCTATTCACCCGGGGTAAACGGCGCGGGCGCGCTTTGCCGTAAAGGGCGGTGGCCCGGCCGGAAGGGACCGGGCCGGGCCGGGGCGCGCCCGGTGGGCGTTCCCGCCCGGGGCCTCACTCGCCCTCGTCGACGCCTCCGGCCAGCAACGGCTCCATGAACAGCGCGGGGTGGTCGCGCTCGATGACCCTCAGGCGCCACTTGTTGTGCACCAGCACCAGCAGCTCGCCGTCTCCCCGCCTCCGCAGCACCTCGGCGCCCGAGAGCGTGTGCAGGGCGGGCGCCGACTCGGCGTCGGTGCGCCGCGCCACGGAGTAGTCCAGCGGCGAGGTCTCGATCGGGGCCCGGAACTCGTGCTCCATGCGGTGCTTGACCACGTCGAACTGGAGGGGGCCCACCGCGGCGAGCACCGGCGCCTGCTCGCCGCGCACGTCCGAGGTCAGCACCTGCACCACGCCCTCGGCGTCCATCTGGGCGACGCCGCGCTGGAACTGCTTGTACTTGCTCGCGTCCTTGGCCCGCGCCACCACGAAGTGCTCGGGGGCGAAGCTGGGGATCGGCGGGTAGGCCACCTTGGGACCGTCGTAGAGGGTGTCTCCCACCGCCAGCGCCTGGGCGTTGACCAGCGCGATCACATCGCCGGGGTAGGCCGTCTCGATGGTGGTGCGGTCGGAGCCGAACACCGCCTGGGTGTACTTGGTGGCGAACGGACGCCCCGTGGGCGCGTGGGTGAGCACCATGCCGCGGTCGAAGCGGCCCGAGCTGATGCGCACGAAGGCCATCCGGTCCCGGTGGTTCTTGTCCATGTTGGCCTGCATCTTGAACACCTGACCCGAGAACGGGTCGGCCACGGCGCGCGAGCGCTCGCGGTCGTCCTCCTTGGGCCCGGGGGCCGGGGCCAGGCCCACCACGGCCTCCAGGAGCTGGCCGACCCCGAAGTTGGGCAGCGCGGCGCCGAAGAGCACCGGGGAGGACTCCCCCGCGAGGAAGGACTCGGCGTCGAAGTCGGCGCCCAGCGCCTCCAGCAGCTCGATCTCCTCCCGGGCCTGGATCCAGGCGTCGGCCTCCACCTCGGCGGCGCGCTCGGGCTCCAGGACCTCCTCGATGGCCTTCTGGGCACCGCCCGGGGTGCGCGACATCTTGGTGTAGACGCCCTCGCGGCGGTCGATGAGGCCGCGGAAGTCCCCGGCGATGCCCACCGGCCAGTTCATCGGGGTGGGGCGCAGCCCGATGCGCTGCTCGATCTCGTCCAGCAGCTCCAGGGGCTCGCGGCCGGGGCGGTCCCACTTGTTGACGAAGGTGATGACCGGCATCTTCCGCGCCCGGCACACGTCGAAGAGCTTGAGCGTCTGCGGCTCCAGGCCCTTGGCTGAGTCCAGCAGCATGATCGCGCAGTCCACCGCGGACAGCACCCGGTAGGTGTCCTCGGAGAAGTCGGCGTGGCCGGGGGTGTCCACCAGGTTGAGCACCCGGTCGTCGTAGTCGATGCGCAGCGCGGCGGAGGTGATGGAGATGCCGCGGTCCTGCTCCATCTCCATCCAGTCCGAGGTCACACCCTTGCGGTCGCCCTTGCCGTGCACGGCGCCCGCCGAGGAGATCGCGGCCGCGTGCAGCGCCAGGGCCTCGGTCAGGGTGGACTTGCCGGCGTCGGGGTGGGAGATCACCGCGAACGTCCGCCGCCGGGACGCCTCGCGTACGACCTCAGACTCCTGCTTGGTGGCGCCCGCCGTGTCCACGCTCATTTCCGCTGTCCGATCCGCCTCGTGTGACTACCCGTTTCCCGGCCCACCAGCCTACGCTCGTCGGAGCGCGGCCCCGACCGCGCGGGGCCCGGCCGGGGCGGGGGGCGGGGGGCGGGTCGGCGCGCGGGCTCAGGCCCCTCCGGCCCCTCCAGCCCCTCCGGACCTCCCCGGCTCCCCGGGTCCCCCGGGTCCCCCGCGTTCCCCGGACTCCTCGGCCCCGATCCCCTCCTCGGGCGCCTCGGCCCCCTCCGGCCTCTCGGGCGCCTCGGCCCCCTCCGGCCTCTCGGGCCCCTCGGCCCCCCGGACGGCCTCGGCGACGCGGCGGAGCAGCTCCTCGCGGCCGGTGTCCCCCGGGTAGACCGCCACGAGCACCCGGTCGCGCCGCGGCTCCGGCGCGGTGCGCAGCATCGGCTCGGCGGCCCGGCGGACGAAGTCCACGGCCTCGTCGAAGCGCGCCCACACCTCGCGGACGTCCTGCTCCGGACCGCGCAGCCACCCGCGCAGGACGTGGTTGTGCGCCGCGATGAGCGAAGCGGCCACCACCCCGGCGGCCAGCGAGCGGTCCCCGCCTCCCCCGCGCCGCGCCAGGTAGCGGCTGAAGGCGGCCTGGTAGCGGGCGGTCATCGCCACCTCCCGGTCGCGCAGGCGGGCGTGGGCGCGGACCAGGCGGTAGCGGGGCACGGTGATCTCCGGATCGCCCAGGTAGCCCTGGAGCACCAGCCGGGCTGCGGACAGGACCGACGTCAGCGGGTCGTCCGGGGAGGCCTCCAGGAAGCCCTCGACCGTGGCGAACAACTCGTCGTGCTCGGCGAAGAGGATGTCCTCCTTCGAGCCGAAGCGGCGGAACAGGCTGCGTCGGCTCACGCCCGTGGCCGCCGCGATCTGGTCCATCGTCGTGGCCTCGAACCCGTCCTCGGTGAACAGCCGCACCGCGGCCAGCACCACCGCGCGGGTGTCCGCGCGCGTCTGGCCGCCTCGGCCCCCCGTGTGTTCCATGGGCCGCTCCCCCTTCGTCCGGTGCCCGGAAGGGCTGTCCGCCCCCATCTGTGTACTTCATCCCTTCCACCCCCTATTCTGGCACTGAATGCCACAGAAAGGCACGCGGTGCCATCGGCCGGGACCACCGCCCGGGGAGGAATGCAGATGAGCGACTTCGACCTGTTCAGGACCACCGAGGAGCACGAGGAGCTGCGCGAGGCCGTACGCTCCGTCGCCGAGGACAAGATCGCCCCGCACGCGGCGGAGGTCGACGAGAGGAGCGCCTTCCCGCAGGAGGCCCTCGAAGCCCTGGTCGCCACGGACTTCCACGCCCCGCACATCGCCGAGGAGTACGACGGCGTGGGCGCCGACGCCCTGGCCACCTGCATCGTCATCGAGGAGGTCGCCCGCGTGTGCGCCTCCTCCTCCCTCATCCCCGCCGTCAACAAGCTCGGCACCATGCCGCTGATCCTGGGCGCCTCCGAGGAGGTCAAGCGGCGCTACCTGCCCGAGGTCGCCAGCGGCGAGGCGATGTTCTCCTACGGCCTGTCCGAGCGCGAGGCCGGTTCGGACACCGCGAGCATGCGCACCCAGGCCGCCGCCGACGGCGACGGCTGGGTCCTCAACGGCCAGAAGTCCTGGATCACCAACGCCGGGGTCAGCAGGTACTACACGGTGCTGGCGGTGACCGACCCCGAGGGGCCGCGCGGCCGCAACGTCTCCGCCTTCGTGCTGCACTCCGACGACGAGGGCTTCACCCTGGGCGAGCCCGAGCGCAAGCTCGGCATCAAGGGCTCCCCCACCCGCGAGCTGTTCTTCGACAACGTGCGCGTCCCCGGCGACCGCATCGTCGGCGCCCCGGGCGAGGGCCTCAAGATCGCGCTGCGCACCCTGGACCACACGCGCGTCACGATCGGCGCGCAGGCCGTCGGCATCGCGCAGGGCGCGCTGGACCAGGCGGTGGCCTACGTCAAGGAGCGCAAGCAGTTCGGCAAGCACATCGCCGAGTTCCAGGGCGTGCAGTTCATGCTCGCCGACATGGCGATGAAGCTGGAGACCGCGCGGCAGATGGTCTACGTGGCCGCGGCCAAGTCCGAGCGCGGCGACGACGACCTGCCGTTCTACGGCGCCGCCGCCAAGTGCTTCGCCTCCGACGCCGCCATGGAGATCACCACCGACGCCGTGCAGCTGCTGGGCGGCGCGGGCTACGTGAAGGACTTCCCGCTGGAGCGCATGATGCGCGACGCCAAGATCACGCAGATCTACGAGGGCACCAACCAGATCCAGCGCATGGTGATGGCCCGCCAGCTCCTCAAGTAGGCCCGTCTCCGCCGGGGGCGCCCGCCGCGCCGGGACGGGCGTCCGCGGCGCGGGTGCCCGTGCCGCGGGCGGTCCGGGGCCCGTGCGAGGGCTCCGCACCCTCCCGGGGCCCGTGTGCGGGGTCCGCGCCCTCCCGCCCTCAGGGGCGGGAGGTCAGAGCGTGGCCTCGCGGGCGAAGCGGCCCAGCGGGATGGGGTCGCGGTTCAGCGCCGCGCGCACGTCCTCGGTGACCTCGGCCGCCCTGCCCCGGACCGCGGCGGCGAAGCGCTCGTTGAGGGTGTCGATGAAGCGGTCGTTCCACCCCCGGTCCGCGGCGCGGAAGTAGAAGCCCGCCTCGTCGACGGCCTTGAACCGCCACACCGGGCTCTCCGTGCCTCGGGTCTGCCTGACCACCTCGCGGAAGGTGAGCGGCCGCGGGCCCGTGAGCGTGTACTCCCTGCCGCTGTGGTCGCCCAGCAGGGCCGCGACGGCGGCGTCGGCGACGTCGCGGGCGTCCACGAAGCTGACCTCGGTCCTCTTCTTGACCGGCAGTTCGAGGCGTCCGTTGCGCGAGCGCGCCAGACCGGCGAACATCCCCTCGGTGAAGTCCTGGAAGAGCCAGTTGGACCGCAGCACGGTCCACCGGCCGAACAGGTCCTTGGCCCGCAGCTCGGCGGCGCGCTGGTCGGAGTCCGACAGCGCGTACTCGCTGCCCATGGCGGTCAGGACCACGGCGTTGACGGCCCCGGCCGCGGCGGCCCTCTCCAGGAACCCGGCGACCCGGCTGCCCAGGGCGCTCCCGACCGGTGTCACCACGAAGACGTTCTTCACGCCGTCGAGGACCTCGTCCCAGTTGGAGGTGTCGGTCCAGTCCAGACGCGTCCTCGAGGTGCGGGACGCGCCGGTCGCGGGCAGGCCGCGGCTCCTCAGCTGGGTGAGGACGCGGCGGCCCACCATTCCGGTGGCTCCGGTGACCAGAGTGCTCATCGGTTACAAGGTACCGACGCGCGGACCGGACACGAACCGTCCTCGCCGCGACGGGCCGAGCGCGGGCCCGGTCGGACCGGTCCCCTCCTCAGGCCCGGCTCCGCGGCCGCCGCGCCTCCATCCCCAGGGCCAGGGCGGCGCCGACGGCGGCCACGCCCAGATTGGCGAGCACCTCGTAGCCCTCGAAGGCCGCCACGTGGGGCACGACGAAGCGGTTGAACGAGTTGAGGACCACACCCAGGAACGGCTGGTACCAGAGGTGGTCGACGGCGCCGCTGACGCCGACGAGGAGGAGCAGGACGCCGACGCCCTGGATGACCTTGCGCATACCCCCGACGCTAGGCGGCGGACCGCGCGCGGCGCATCGGCCGACCGTCCAGCCCCACCGGGTCCGCGTCGGCCGAACGGCCGAGGGGGCCGGTGGCCCCGGCGGCGCGGCCCCGGGGCCCTCTCGGCGCCCTCCCTCCGGGCCCGGAGCCGAACGTAGACTTCAGCGCGATGAACGCTATGGACGGGCGGTGCGGCGCACGCGACTGGATCGTGGACTCCTCCATCTTCCTGATCGCCCTCCTCTCCGTGCTGATGAACGCCGCCGAGTTCCCCGACCTGCCCGTCCGGGAACCGGTCCTGCCCGTGTGGCTCAAGAGCACCGACGCGGCCCTCACCCTGCTGGCCTGCCTGGCGCTGTGGTGGCGGGGGGGCTGGNTCCTGTACTCCGCCGTCTCCGGCCTGGCCTCGGGCGTGACGCTCATCGCCCTGTTCTCGCTGGCCGTGCGCCGCCCGCCCCGCACCAGCCTGGCGGTGTACGGGCTGAGCGTGGGCGCCTCGCTCGTGCACGCCGCGCTGTGGCCCGACCCGCACGCCCCGTTCCTGGTGATCTTCCTGCTGGGGGCCGCCCTCCAGGGCGCCGTGACCGGTTGGGGGCTCACCGTCCAGCACCGGCGCGAGCTGGTGGAGTCGCTGCGCGACCGGGCCGTGCACGCCGAGACGGAGGCGCAGCTGCGCGCCGAGCACGCCCAGCACCAGGTCCGCGAGGCCATGGCCCGCGAGATCCACGACGTGCTCGGGCACCGGCTGTCGCTGCTGAGCGTGCACGCGGGCGCCCTGGAGTACCGGCCGGACGCCCCCGCCGAGGAGGTGGCCCGGTCGGCGAAGGTGATCCGCGAGAGCGCCCACCAGGCCCTCCAGGACCTGCGGGAGGTGATCGGCGTGCTGCGCGCGCCCGTCGGGGAGCTGCCGCAGCCGACCATGGCCGACCTGCGGCAGCTGGTGGAGGAGGCCGACGAGGCCGGGACCCGGGTGGGGTTCGTGCAGGAGTGCGCCGGGACGGTCCCCGAGCGCACCGGCCGCACCGCCTACCGGATCGTCCAGGAGGGGCTGACGAACGTGCGCAAGCACGCCCCGGGCGCCACCACGCGCGTGCTGGTCCGGGGAGCCCCGGGCGACGGACTGCTGGTGGAGGTGGGCAACGGCCCCTCCCCCGGGGCGCCTCCCGCGGCGGCGGGCGGGGACGGCGACGGCCAGGGCCTGGTCGGGCTCGCCGAGCGGGTGTCCCTGGCCTCGGGACGGCTGGAGCACGGACCGGACGGCCGGGGTGGCTGGCGGCTGGCGGCATGGCTACCGTGGCCGACATGAGCGAGACGGAGCGGGAGATCGGGGTGGTGCTCGTCGATGACGACGCGCTGGTCCGGGTCGGCCTGGTGATGATGATGGGCGGCGCGCCCGACATCCGGGTGCTGGCCGAGGCCGAGGACGGGAGCGCGGTGGTCGACCTGGTGGCGCGCCACTCCCCCGACGTGGTCCTGATGGACATCAGGATGCCGACGGTGGACGGTCTGACCGCCACCGAGCGGCTGCGGGCCCTGGAGGACCCGCCGGAGGTGCTGGTGCTGACCACCTTCGACGCCGACGAGCACGTGCTGCGCGCGCTGCGGGCGGGCGCGGCCGGGTTCCTGCTCAAGGACACCCCTCCGGCAGAGATCGTGGAGTCGGTGCGCCAGGTGTCCCGGGGCATGTCGGTGCTGTCCCCGACGGTGACGCGGCGGCTGGTCGAGCGGGTGGGCGCCAACGACCGCGGCGAGCGGGCCCTGCGTGCGCGCGAGCGGCTCTCGGCGCTCAACGGCCGGGAGAGGGAGGTGGCCGTGGCGGTCGGCGAGGGCCGGTCCAACGCCGACATCGCCTCGGCCCTGTTCCTGAGCGTGCCGACGGTCAAGACGCACGTGTCGAGCATCCTCACCAAGCTCGGGCTCAACAACCGTGTGCAGGTGGCGCTGCTCGTGCACGACGCCCAGCTGCTGGACGGGAGGGGCTGACCCGCCTCCTGCCCCCTTCACGGCCGTCCCGGGCCGCCTCCCGGCCCCTCCGGGACCGTACCGAGCCATGCCGGAGCCCGTCCTGGGTAGCCGGGGGAGGTGAGGGACACCGACACGGGAGGGGGCAGTGGCCGAGGTGAGCGACTGCGACGACTACGGAGAAGTGCTCGACGCCGTCATGAGGAGGGTGCGGTCGCACATCGGCGAGGGCCGGGTCGCCGACTACATCCCCGAACTGGCCTGCGTGGACCCGGACGAGTTCGGGTTCGCCGTGGCCACGGTGGACGGCGACCTGTACAGCGTCGGCGACCACTCCGGAACCCGCTTCTCCATGCAGAGCATCACCAAGGTGTTCACCCTGGCCCTGGTGATGAGCAGGTCGGGGGACAGCGTGTGGAAACGGGTCCACCGGGAGCCGTCGGGCACCTCCTTCAACTCCCTGTACCAGCTGGAGTTCGAGAGCGGCGTGCCCCGCAACCCGATGATCAACCCGGGCGCGCTCATCGTCACCGACCAGCTGCTGACCGACACCGGGGACGCCGTCGGCGCCCTGGGGGAGCTGCTGTGCGCGGAGACGGGCGACCCCGAACTGCACGCGGACAACCTGGTGGCGCGCTCGGAGGACGAGCACGGGGACCGCAACCGGGCGCTGGCGTACCTCATGTCGAGCTTCGGCAACATGCACAACCCGGTACCGGAGGTGCTGGACCACTACTTCCGGCAGTGCGCGATCACCGTGAGCTGCGAGGAGCTGGCCCGGGCGGGGCTGCTGCTGGCGCGCCACGGCAGGCGCGCGGACGGCTCCCAGCTGCTCAGCCGCTCCGACGCGCGCCGCGTCATGGCGGTGATGCTCACCTGCGGCACCTACGACGCCGCGGGCGAGTTCGCCTACCGCGTCGGCCTGCCCTGCAAGAGCGGGGTGGGCGGCGGCATCCTCGCGATCGTGCCGGGGCGCTGCTCCGTGGCGGCGTGGGGCCCGGGCCTGGACGCCAAGGGCAACTCGGTGACGGCGGCGCTGGCCCTGGAGGCCTTCACCGACATCACCAACTGCTCGGTGTTCTGACCGGTTCTGACCGCTCAGTCGTCCCGGTCGGCCGGTTCGAAGCTCCGGGACATGTGGTCCAGCAGCGCCCGGTTCTCCTCGGGGTGGTCGTTGCTGGAGACCAGGAACAGGGCGTAGCCGATGTCCTCGGTGTGGAAGCCCCGGTTGATGGCGTGCATGTCGCCGTTGTCGAAGGTGAATTCCCAGTCGGCGGCACTGACGTAGTCCTCCGTCCAGTCGGCCTCCACGTCCTCGATGCCGATCAGCTCGTAGCCGCTGAAGTTGCCGCTGCCGACGGGCTCGAACTCGCGCCAGTCCTCCCCGGCGTCGGGGTTGGGGTCGTCGGTCTGGTCCACCAGCAGGTAGCCGCCGTCGGGGTTGCGGAAGTAGACCATGTGGCCCTCGCGCTCGACGTTCCAGCCCTCGGGGACGTCCACGGAGAAGCCGCTGGGGTCCTCGTGGCGGGTGAGGGGCCCCCAGGCCTCCTCCACAGCGCCCCCGTCCCGCTCGGCCTCCGTCTCCTCGTCCGAGGCCTGCGCGGACTCCTGCGGCGTCTCCTCGGCGGCGGACGCGCTCTCCTCGGCGGGGGGCTCCGACGCCTCCGCGCCGGGGCCGGAGGCGGCCTCCTGCCCCGATCCGTCGACCAGACCGGTGTCGGGCCCGCCCGAGCGGTTCATGCTCACCAGGAGGCTGGTGGTGGCGCCCACGACGAGGAGCACGAACACGGCGGCGGCGACCAGCAGCGACCGCCGGGTGGAACCGGGACGCCGCTCACGGCGGACGGCGGGGCCGGCGGCCGGGCCGGGGACCGGCGGTTCGGCGCGGACGGCCGACTCCGCGTCCTCCTCCGGCTCCGGCGCGGGCACGGCGGTGACCAGCGTGGGGGCGACCGTCTCGGGGGTGTCGTCCGCGTCCCGGATCTCGCGCAGCAGGGCGCGCACCTCGCCGACCGACGGCCGGTCCTCCGGGCGCTTCTCGCACAGGGCCTCCAGGACCGGGCGCAGCGGACCGGCGTTGACCGGCTCCGGCAGGTCCTGGGTGACGATGGCGGTCAGCGTCGACATCGGGGTCGGCCGGTCGAAGGGCAGGGTGCCCTCGACCGCCTGGTAGAGGGTGACGCCCAGGGCCCACATGTCCGAGGCCGGGGTGGCCGAGTGCCCGTGCGCGACCTCCGGGGCCAGGTAGCTCGGGGAGCCGATCAGCAGGCCGGTGCTGGTCAGGTGGGTGGCGCCGTCCAGGTGGGCGATGCCGAAGTCGGTCAGGACCGCGCGGTCGTTCCCGGCGATGAGCACGTTGCCCGGCTTGATGTCGCGGTGCACGATGCCGCGGGCGGGCGCCTCGGCC
>ANAW01000048.1:0-1522 GCA_000340945.1 Nocardiopsis synnemataformans DSM 44143
GGACCGGCAGCGCGCCCTCGTCGCGGACGAGGTCGCCCAGGGAGGGGCCGCGGACCAGTTCCATGACGATCCACGGGCGGCCGTCCTCGTCGGCCACGTCGAACACCGTGATGATGGCGGGGTGGCTGAGCTGCGCCGCGCTGCGCGCCTCGCGCAGCATGCGGGTGCGCAGCACCTCGACCTCGTGCGGGGGCAGGTTCGGCGGCGTGGTCAGCTCCTTGACGGCGACCGGCCGGTCCAGGAGGGTGTCGGTGCCCTGCCAGACCCGCCCCATGCCGCCGGAGCCGATGATCTCGTCCAGACGGTACCGGTTGACCAGGAGACGACCGGGGTCGGCTTCGGAACTGTTCATGAAGGCGCTGTTCCTCTGTGGGGAGGGGGCGGTGCGGGGAGTTCGGGGCGCGGCGGAGGAGGGACCTCGGGGCGTTAGCGAGTCTAGGATCCCCCGGCCGCTTTGGCGCTCCCCGCCACGGTGTGATGTGTCTTCCCCGGGTGCGGGGCGTCCGGGCACACGCCCCTGAAATGGGCGGATTCCGTCGAAGGCTCCGCGCTCCGCCGGACCGGCGGGACGTGGATCACCGGGCGTGTCCGCCCGGCCCGCGCCGCACCGGCCCGCGCGGAAGGGGCCGGCTCACGATCTGCGCAGCAGCCGCACCAGGAAGTTCGACAGGGACGACAGACCGCCGGAGGCCTGCTGGCCGGGCCCGGGTGCGCCCGCGGGCGGGGCGTCCGGGAGCGGCGCCGCCTCCTCGGGCCCGTGGGGCAGGGGGGCCTGCGGGGCGAACTCGACGGGGAGCTGGACGGGGGACCAGGACAGGGGCGACAGCCGCCAGCGCAGCTGTTCGGGCGGGACGGCCAGGCGCAGTCCGGGCAGGCGGGTGAGCAGGACGCGCACCGCGACGCTGGCGACGGTGGTCGCCTCGTCGATGGCGGGGCACCGGTGCGGCCCCGCGCCCCAGGCCACGTGCGCCCGGTTGGCGGTCTCCTCCATCCGCTCGGCGTTCTCCTCGGCGAAGAAGTGGTTCGCCGCGGCGAAGGCCAGCAGCACGGGGGACCCGGCCTCGATCACCCGGCCGCCGTCGAGGGGCACGTCCACGCGCGGGTAGAGGACGGGGAAGTTGGTGATCGGCGGGTCCCGCCACAGCACGCGGTCGAGGACCTCGGCCAGGGAGGCGTCGGAGGGCGAGGCCGTGCCGGGACCGGAGGGGCCGGTCAGGCAGGCGCGCAGGGCCGCGTCGATCAGGTTCGCGGTCGGCTCGTTGGCGGCGGCGGTGACCAGCAGGAGCTGCATGATCACCTCCTCGTCGCTGAGGGCGGCGCGGTGCTGGATCAGCCGGGTGGTGAGGTCGTCGCCGGGTTCGCGGTGCCTGGCCGTCACCACCTCCGACAGCACCCGCTCGGCCTCGGCGTTGGACCTCTCCGCGTCCACGCCGAGCCACAGGTTGCGCATGGCGGTGACGAAGCGCGTCCCCTGGCCCTCGTCGAAGCCGAAGAGGTCGTTCATGACCAGCAGCGGCAGGAT
>ANAW01000049.1:0-36003 GCA_000340945.1 Nocardiopsis synnemataformans DSM 44143
GCGTCCCCTGGCCCTCGTCGAAGCCGAAGAGGTCGTTCATGACCAGCAGCGGCAGCATGCGCGCGTACTCGTCGAGGAGTTCGGCCCGCCCCCGCGCGCAGAACTCGTCGATGAGCCGGTCGGCGTAGCGGCCGGTGATCCGGCGCAGGTGTTCGGCGTCGACGCTGCCGAGGCCGTCGGTGATGGCCCTGCGGTAGCGCTGGTGCTCCACGCCGTCGACGTACAGGGCACTCGTGCGCGGGGCCAGCATCGGCAGCAGCGCGGAGTCCGGGCTGACCCGCCCCTCGGTGAAGTCGCGCCACAGCCTGGAGTCGTGGGTGAACGTGGTGGTGTCCCGGGACCAGGAGATGAGGGTGGCGTAGTCGGTGACCAGCCACCCGTGCACGCCGGGTTCGAGCTCGACCGGGACCACGGGCCCGTGGTCGGCGCGCATCCTGGCGTACACGGAGTAGGGGTCGGGGTGCGGCTCGCTGTGGTGCAGCGCGGCTCGGGGACATCCAGAGGACACGGGTACCTCGGCTGGGGGGATCGGGTACGGCGGGACCGCACCGTTCGCGCGGACGCGCCCGGACCGTGCAGCCTCGCGCAACCTTAGCGGCCCGCCCCGGGCGGGCGCGAGACCCGCCTCACGCCCTTCGCCGAGGCGGGAGCGCCCTCGGGCCGCTCTCCGGCCCGGCACCGGCACCTCACTCCGCGTCCGGACGAACACACGTGGTCACCGCCAGAGCCCGTCAGGGCCACGAGCGGCGGGCCGGGCACGGCGGAACGAGGGCGGCTGGACCAAGGGCGACCCGCCCCGCGACCGGGGGGAGGGACGCGGATGGCCCGCGCCCCTCCCCCCTGCCCCGCCGTTTCCCGGTGCGCCGGTCAGGAGGCCCGGTCGGCGGCCCCGTCCCGTGCCAGCGGGCGGAACCGGCGCAGCCGCTGGCTGTTGCTGACGACGAAGACGCTGGAGAAGGCCATGGCGGCTCCGGCGATCATGGGGTTGAGCAGCCCCGCCGCCGCCAGCGGGATCGCGGCGGCGTTGTAGGCGAAGGCCCAGAACAGGTTGCCCTTGATGGTGCCGAGGGTCCTGCGGGAGAGGCGGATGGCGTCGGCGGCGGCGCGCAGGTCGCCGCGCACCAGGGTCAGGTCGCTGGCCTCGATGGCCACGTCCGTCCCCGTTCCCATCGCCAGCCCCAGGTCCGCCTGGGCCAGGGCGGGGGCGTCGTTGACCCCGTCGCCGACCATCGCCACCGTGCGCCCCTCGCCCTGCAACCGCTGCACGACCTCGACCTTGTCGCGGGGCAGGACCTCGGCGACCACCTCGTCGATACCGACCTGGTCGGCCACCGAACGGGCCACCGCCCGGTTGTCCCCGGTGAGCAGGATCGGGGTGAGCCCCAGCTCACGGAACCTGCGGACGGCCTCGGCACTGGTCGGCTTGACGGTGTCGGCCACCACCAGCACGCCCCGGACGCGGCCCTCCCAGCCCACGGCCACGGCGGTGCGGCCCCCGGCCTCGGCGTCCCCGAGGGCGGTGGCCAGCCGCTCGGGCAGGACGGCGCCGTCCTCCTCCAGCAGCGCGACCCGGCCGACGGCCACGGCACGGCCCTCGACGGTTCCCCGCACGCCCAGGCCCTCGGCGTTGGCGAAGCCCTCGGGGGTCGGGAGGGCGCCCACGCGGTCGGCGGCCCCGGCGGCGACCGCCCGGGCGATGGGGTGCTCGGAGGCGTCCTCCAGGGCACCGGCCAGGCGCAGGACCTCCCCCTCGTCCTCGCCCTCCGCGGTGAACACGCCGGTCAGGGTCATCCGGCCGGTGGTGACGGTGCCGGTCTTGTCCAGCACGACCGTGTCCACGCGGCGGGTGTCCTCCAGCACCTCCGGGCCCTTGATGAGGATGCCCAGCTGGGCGCCGCGCCCGGTGCCCACCATCAGGGCCATGGGCGTGGCCAGGCCCAGGGCGCACGGGCAGGCGATGATGAGCACCGCGACCGCGGCGGTGAAGGCGGCCGGGGCGGACGCCCCCAGGACGAGCCAGAGGACGAGCGTGGCGAGCGCGACGAGGATGGCGATCGGGACGAAGACCCCGGAGACGCGGTCGGCCAGGCGCTGGACCTCGGCCTTGCCGTTCTGGGCCTCCTCCACCAGGCGCGCCATCTGGGCGAGCTGGGTGTCCGAGCCGACCCGGGTGGCGCGCACGACGAGGCGCCCGCCCGCGTTGACGGTCGCGCCGACCACGGAGTCGCCGGGCCCGACCTCCACCGGCACCGACTCGCCGGTGAGCATGCTCATGTCCACGGCGGAGGTGCCCTCCTCCACCACGCCGTCCGTGGCCACCTTCTCCCCCGGCCGGACGAGGAGGCGGTCGCCGACGACGAGCCGGTCCACGGGCACCGACTCCTGCCGGGAGTCCGCGCCGCGCAGGACGGTGGCCTCCCTGACCCCGAGCTCGAGCAGGGCGCGCAGGGCGGCGCCCGCGCGCCTCTTGGAGCGGGCCTCGAAGTACTTGCCGAGGAGGATGAAGGTGGTGACCCCGGCGGCCACCTCCAGGTAGATGTTGGCCGAGCCGTCGCCGCGGGCGACGGTGAACTCGAAGGGGTGCGTCATCCCCGGCATGCCCGCGGTCCCGAGGAACAGCGCGTACAGCGACCACAGGAAAGCGGCCGACACCCCGAGGGAGACCAGCGTGTCCATGGTGGCGCTGCCCAGCCTGAGGTTCTTCCAGGCGGCGACGTGGAAGGGCAGCGCGCCCCAGACGACGACGGGCGCCGCCAGGGTCAGCGAGGCCCACTGCCAGTAGGTGAACTGCAGGGCGGGGACCATCGCCATCGCGATGACCGGCACCGACAGCACCGCGCTGACGATCACCCGGTCGCGCAGCGCGCGGGCGGGGTCGGCGGGTCCCGCGGCGTCCTCGGCCGCCTCGGGCTCGGCCCGGGGCACGGTGGCGGTGTAGCCCGCCTTCTCGACCTGGGCGACGAGGTCCTCCACCGGGGTGGGCTGTCCGTCGAAGGAGACGCGGGCCCTCTCGGTGGCGAAGTTGACGGTGGCGGTGACCCCGTCGAGCTTGTTGAGCCGTTTCTCGACCCGGTTGGCGCAGGCGGCACAGGTCATGCCGCCGATGTCCAGTTCGACCGGTGCGGTGTCGGTCCGGCCCGCCGCGGCTGCGCTGCTGCTCATAGCCCTTCCTCGGTCCTCCGTGATCGGTTTCGTTGCGGCGCAGACCCCGTCCTTGGAGACGGGGATAGCCATCCAAAGGCGAGGGAAGGCGCGCTACGCTTTGTAGCGACCCGATAGCCAAGGGTCGCGCGGGTGGACTAGCCTTCCGAGGCGAACCGTGCCAGCCTGTGGAGACCTCTGGGATGCCACGTCGACGAAGCAGGAACCAGCGCGCGCCGCGAGGTGCGTAGCGCCACCGGACCGCAAGGTCCGGTTGGAATCTCCCTCGCTCACGAGGGAGAGGAAGTCAAGTCCCCGTGTTCCCGTGGACGGTTGTGTGCTCCTGGGCCGTACGGCCCCGGGGCCCGGCCGTGTGCCGCCCCTACCCGGACCGCGGGGTCCGGTGCGCGCGTCAGCCGCGCACCTCGTACCCGGCCTCGTCGATGGCGGCGCGGACCGACGCGTCGTCGACCGGGCCGTCGCTGGTGACGGTCACCTTCTTGCTGTCGAGGTCGACCTTGACGTCGGTGACCCCCGCGACTCCGCCGACCTCCTCGGTGACGGAGTTGACGCAGTGTCCGCAGCTCATGCCGTCAACGGTGTAAACAGCGGTGGTGGTGGCAGCCATTTCGCCTCCTGGGGCACGTGTGCTGTGCCGGCCCTCCTGGGACCGGTCTCCGATGCGTTCAATATACCCCTCAGGGGTATGGTGCTGTCAAATGTCCGCCGAGCGCGCCGCCCCCGGAGACGACGAAGGCCCCCGCACGCGACGTGCGAGGACCTCGGGCGGCGTCCCCGGGGACCGGAGAGGCGTTCGGGAGCCCCTGCGGGCGGACCGGATACCCTCCCCCCGTTCTCCGGGGGCGGCCCGTGTTCGGACCGGAGAGCGGGGGCGGCGGGTGCGCCGGGTCACGCGGGGGGCGGGGCTGTCGGAAGCCGGAAGGGGGGCTGCGACGGGGAGTGGGGGTAGGGGACGGGGTAGGGGGTGGGGGGGACGGAACAGAGAAAGGGGAAAAGAGGAGGCGTGGGCTACTCGGTTTTGAGTTCCAGGCGGGCGACCACGCGCTCGCTCGCGTGGTGGTTGTTCAGCGTGAACCCGGCCCGCCGGAACATCTCCACCGTCCCCGTGTAGACCTCGGCGCTGGGCGCCCGGCCGCCGGCGGTGTCCACCGGGTAGGCCTCCAGGACGCGCGCCCCGTTGGTCCTGGCGTACTCGATCGCCCCGTCCAGCAGGCGGCTGCCCAGGCCGCGTCTGCGCCGACGGGGCGGGAGCCAGAAGCAGACCAGCGACCACACGCCCGGCTCCCGGGGGTCGGCCGGACGCAGGGACCGCGACCGCGACAGCCGGATGAAGTCCTCGCGGGGGGCCACGGACACCCACCCGCAGGGGCCGTCGTCGTCGTAGGCGAGCAGGCCGGGCACCCGCCCGTCCAGGGTCAGGCGCCGCAGCTCCTCCTTGTTGTCCACACCGCGCTGGGAGCGGTCGCAGGAGGTGCTCGCCGTGTGGTCCTTGGCCCGCCTCCGGAAGAAGGTGCACCAGCAGTGCCCGTAGGCTCCGGTCGGTCCGAACAGGTTCTCCAGGTCTTCCCACCGCTCGGCGGTGGCGGGCTCGATTGAGACGATGGACATCGGACTCCCTCGACGAGACACACGGGCCGCCACAACTGTGATCCAGCACACTAGCGATTATTCGCCGTGACCGAAAGAACACAGATGCACTGAAAGGCCTTACCTGATGGGTTCTGTCACTGAATGACCCGTTGAAGACACCGGTGGGGCGGGGGATGCGTACACCCCCGCCCCACCGGTGGACGGATCAGAACCCCTGTCGGAGTCGGGGACGGCCCGGGGCCCGGGTGGTACGCGGGTCCCGCCCCCGTCCCGCGGCACTCAGACCCGGTCGGACTCGGCCGCCGCCTCCCTCTCCCTGGGCTCCCAGCACTCCACGCCGCGCAGGCCGGGCAGCCGGTCCCGCGTGAACACGGGGTCGATGCCCTGGCGCCGCTGGTCGTTGTAGTCCTTGAGCACCCGTGCCGCGATCGCGGCCAGCGGTGTGATGGCCACGAGGTTGATCAGCGCCATCATGCCCATGGTCGTGTCCGCCAGCGTCCAGACCAGGTCGATCGAGCCCAGCGAGCCGAGGAAGCTGGCCACGAGGAAGACGATCTTGTAACCGAGCATGACGCGCCGGTCGGCGGTCAGGTACTCCAGGTTCGACTCGCCGTAGTAGTAGTTGCCCAGCACCGACGTGAACGCGACCAGGAGGACGATCAGCGTCATCAGGTGCAGCGCCCAGGGGCCCAGCGCCTCGGTGACCGCGATCTGGGTGAGGTCGCCCTCCAGTTCGCGCTCGGAGTCGCCCTGGTAGCCGATGAGGATGATGAAGGCCGTGATGGAGCAGACCACGAGGGTGTCGAAGTAGACGCCGAGGGTCTGCACCAGGCCCTGCTTGGCGGGGTGGGTGACCGCGGCGCTGGCCGCGGCGTTGGGGGCCGAGCCCAGGCCCGCCTCGTTGGAGAACATGCCCCGGCGCACGCCCTGGATGATCACCGTGCCCAGACCGGCGGCGGCGAACTCGCGGATGCCGAAGGCGTGCTCGAAGATGAGCGAGAACATCCCCGGGATCTGCTCGTAGTTCATCCCCACGATGATGACGCCCATGATCAGGTAGATCAGCGCGAAGGCCGGGATCAGGGCCTGGGCGGTCTGCGCGATCCTGCGGACGCCGCCGAAGATCACCATCGCGGTGACCGCGACGAGCACGACCCCGACCGCGGCCGACAGCCCCAGGCCCGGGGTCACGTTCATGTTCTCGGCGGAGTTGGTGACGGCCCCGGCGATGGTGTTGCTCTGCACGGCGTTGAACACCATCGGGAAGGTCACGATGAGGACGATCGCGAAGAGCACGCCCAGCCAGCGCTGCCCCAGGCCCTTCTCCATGTAGTAGGCCGGACCGCCCCGGTAGCCGGTGGAGTCCCTGACCTTGTAGAGCTGGGCCAGGGTGGACTCGACGAAGCTGGCCGCGCACACCACGACCGCCATCGTCCACATCCAGAAGACGGCGCCCGGACCTCCCAGGGAGATGGCGACGGCCACGCCGACGATGTTGCCCGTGCCGATGCGGGCCGCGGCCGAGATCATGAACGCCTGGAGCGAGGAGACGGCCTTGCCCCCGTCGGGAGCGATCTCGGGCTTGCTCTTGAGCACCCGGAACATCTCCGGAAGCATCCGGAACTGGACGGCTCCCGTCCGGATGGTGAGGTAGACGCTCACCACCACCAGCAGCGGGATCAGGATCCAGGACCAGAAGAAGTCGTTGTTGAACGCGGCTATCGCGTCGGTCAGGCGCGCGTCCAGGGTGGGCGCTTGGTCGGCAGGCAACACGGGGCGGGGCTCCTTTGCTCCGTAAGAGGACAACCGCCCCCACATACCCGTGAAGTGCACGGAATCACCATCCGGGTCACGCCGTGCCCGGATGGTGATCTTCCCGTTATTCGCCTCCGGCCCGCGGTACCGCCCCGGAGGGCCCCGCGCGGGTCCGCGGGCTCAGCCCTCGTGGACCAGGTCCGCGTAGGACGGGTTCTTCTTGAGGTAGGCCTGCGCGAACGGGCAGATCGGCACGATCTTGAGCCCGCGCGAGCGGATGTGGTCCAGGGAGTCGCGCATGAGGCGGCTCGCCACCCCCTTGCCCTCGAAGGAGGGGTCGACCTCCACGTGCGGCAGGGCGTACACGCCCTTGTCGATCAGGTGGTAGGCGGAGAACCCCACCACCGCCCCGTCGGCGCTCACCTCGTAGCGCGAGCGTTCCGGAACGTCGACGACCGTCAGGTCCATGGCACTCTCTCCCACTCCCCGTGTTCGCGCACGCGGTGTGCGCGGGCCAATGACCACGTTCCCACACATAACCGTCGCGCACACCCCGGTCGTGCGGTCACCGTCCGTGTCCGGAGAGGCCTGCGGGCCGCCCGGACCGCGCGGGCGGCCGGGTCACCAGCCCCGGCGGGCGGGCCGCTCCGCCTGCCCGGCGGCGGTCGGGTACCGGTCCCGCGTGCGGTAGACGACGTAGGGGCGGAAGAGGTAGCCGACCGGTGCGCTGAACGCGTGCACCAGGCGGGTGAAGGGCAGCAGGGCGAACAGCGCCAGGCCGACGAGGGCGTGCAGCTTGTACGGGGCCTCGGCCCCCGACATCGCCGCGACGTCGGGCTGGAGCACCCAGATGGAGCGGAACCACGGCGACACCGTCCACCGGTAGTCCTGGGTGTGCCCGCCCGCCACCTCCACCCCGGCGAAGTAGGCGGTCATGCCCAGCCCGGTGACGATGGCCAGGACCAGCACCAGGTACATGAGCTTGTCGTTGCGCGTCGTGGCGCTGAACACCGGGCCCGTCGTGCGGCGGCGCCAGATCAGCAGGACGATCCCGCCGAGCGTGCACACCCCCGCCACGAGCCCGAGCGACAGGGCCGTGACGTGGTAGACGGTGTCGGACACCCCGAGCGCCCGGGTCCAGCCCTCGGGCACGAGCAGCCCCACCGCGTGGCCCCCGATCACCAGGAGCAGGCCGACGTGGAACAGCGGGCTGCCGATCCGCAGCAGCCTGGACTCGTACAGCTCCGACGAGCGGGTGGTCCAGCCGAACCGGTCGTACCGGTACCGCCAGACGAGGCCGCCCACCACGAGGACCAGGACCGCGTAGGGCAGGACGCCCCACAGCAGCAGGTCCAGCGCGCCGTACCCGTTCACCGCTCCTCCCCGTCGCGCCCGGGGGCCTCGGTCCGCGGCAGCGGCGCCCGCACCCCGTACGGTTCCAGGCCCACGTCCTCGGCGGGCGGCCCCCGGGGCGCGGGNCCGCGGTCCTGCGCGGGCAGGGTCATGCGGACCGCGTCCACGATCCGCGCGTACGGGGTGCCGTGGTCGTGCAGGGTCCGCGACATCAGTTCCAGGCCCGTCCGGAAGCGCAGCAGCAGGGCCTCGCCCGCGCGCGCGTCCCCCCGGGCCGCGAACTCCAGGACCACCGCCAGGTGGTCGGGCAGCTCGCGGTTCTCCACCCGCCACCCGGACTCGGCGTAGACGCGCTTGACCTCGGCCAGGGCGTGCCCCCTGCGGCGGGTGTCGCCGTCGGTGTAGTAGGTCATGTACAGGGTCCTGCGCCTGCGCAGGTCGAACACGTCCACGTAGTGCTCGCACAGCTCCAGCTCGGAGGCCGTGGAGGCGTGGTCGCAGAACTCCTGGAGCGCCGTGCGCACCCCTCCCCGCGGCAGCTCGGCGACCGCGCGGGCCACCAGCGGCAGGCGTTCGAAGAAGGCCTGGTCGGGATAGCCGAGCAGGACCGAGGCGGACTGGTGGGTGACCGCCACGCGGTGCGCCCGGCGGATGGTGCGCGCCGCCCCCAGCCACCCGGTGCCGCTCCGTACCGTCCCGCCGGTTCCGTCGGCGTCAGCGGTGGTGCTCATCCTCTCCCCCTCTTCCGCGGCGCGGCGTCGCCGCCACCGCCGTCGTCGTCGCCACCCCGTCGGGGTGGGAAGAGCCCTGCGGGGCGGCCGTTGCCGTCCCAGTTGAGGAGGTTGACCCGGCCGCTCGTGTCCGCCTGGGCGTCGCTGGTCTGGCGGGTGCGCAGGGCGTGGAAGTTCTCCACGGTCGCCGCCTCGGGCTGCCCGGAGGCCTCGCCGAAGGGCACGCCCCCGCCCATGCCGCCCATGCCCGGCCCGCCCTCGAAGTCGAGGCTGCACCCGACCTCGTCGATGACCCCGCGGTCGGCCTCGTCCACCCCGTAGGCGGTGGGGATGACGTAGCGCTCGTCGTACTTGGCCAGGGCCAGGAGCCGGTACATGTCCTCGATCTCGGTGCCGGTCATCCCGACGGCGGCGGCGATGGAGTCGTCGCGCTCCCGGCCCAGGTTGATCCGGCGCATGTGGGAGCGCATGGCCGCGAGCCGCCGCAGGACCAGGTCCACGGGGCCGGTGTCGCCCGCGGTGAACAGCTCGGCCAGGTACTCCACGGGGATGCGCAGGGTGTCGATGGCGGCGAAGAGGTTGTCGGCGTCCTCGCCGTCGTGCCCGGTGGAGGAGAGCGTGTCCACCACCGGGGACAGCGGCGGGATGTACCAGACCATCGGCATCGTGCGGTACTCCGGGTGCAGCGGCAGCGCCACCCGGAAGCGCTTGGCCAGCGCGTAGACCGGGGAGCGGACGGCCGACTCCACCCAGCGGTCGGGGATGCCGTCGCGGCGGGCCGCGGCGCGCACGGCGGGGTCGGAGGGGTCGAGGAACACGTCGAGCTGGGCGCGGTACAGGTCCTTCTCGTCCGCCACCGACGCCGCCTCGCGGACCCGGTCGGCGTCGTAGAGGACCACGCCCAGGTAGCGCAGCCGCCCCACGCACGTCTCGGAGCAGACGGTGGGCATGCCCACCTCCACCCTCGGGTAGCAGAACGTGCACTTCTCGGCCTTGCCCGTCTTGTGGTTGAAGTAGACCTTCTTGTACGGGCAGCCGGTGACGCACATGCGCCAGCCCCGGCAGCGGTCCTGGTCGACCAGGACGATGCCGTCCTCGACCCGCTTGTACAGGGCCCCGCTGGGGCAGGCGGCCACGCACGACGGGTTGAGGCAGTGCTCGCAGATGCGCGGCAGGTAGAACATGAAGGTCTCCTCGAAGGAGAACCGCACCTTGTCGCCGAGCCTGCGCACGATCGGGTCCTGCCGGGTCAGCTCGGGCCCGCCGCCGAGGTCGTCGTCCCAGTTGGCGCTCCAGCTGACCTTCATGGGCTCCCCGGTGAGCGCCGACCGGGGCGCGGCCACCGGGAAGTCGTCCCCCAGGGGCGCGTTGGTCAGCGTCTCGTAGTCGTAGGTCCAGGGCTCGTAGTAGTCCTGGAGGGAGGGCATCACCGGGTTGGCGAAGATGGTCGACAGCCGCTTGAGCCGCCCGCCCGCGCGGGGCTTGAGGCGCCCCCTGGAGTCGAGGACCCAGCCGCCCTTCCAGCGCTCCTGGTCCTGGTAGGTGCGCGGGTAGCCCTGCCCGGGCCGCGTCTCGACGTTGTTGAACCACACGTACTCGACGCCGCTGCGGTTGGTCCAGGCCTGCTTGCAGGTGACCGAGCACGTGTGGCAGCCGATGCACTTGTCCAGGTTCATCACCATGGCGACCTGCGCCATGACCCTGCCGACCGGCCGCTCCCCGCCGGAGCCGCCGGTCCCGTCCCCGCCGCCGTGGGCCTGTGCCATCAGTAACGCACCTCCGTGGTCCGCTTGCGCACGACGGTGACCTCGTCGCGCTGGTTGCCGGTCGGGCCGAGGTAGTTGAAGGCGTAGGTGAGCTGCGCGTAGCCGCCGATGAGGTGGGTGGGCTTGACCAGCAGGCGCGTGAGCGAGTTGTGGATGCCGCCGCGCCTGCCGGTGGTCTCGGACTTGGGCACGTCGATGGTGCGCTCCTGGACGTGGTACATGTACACGGTTCCGGCGGGCATCCGGTGGGAGACCACCAGCCGCGCCACCACCACGCCGTTGCGGTTGACCGCCTCCACCCAGTCGTTGTCGGCCGCGCCGATCGCCTCGGCGTCGGCGGGGCTCATCCAGATCGTGGGGCCGCCGCGGGAGAGGGTCTGGAGCAGCAGGTTGTCCTGGTACTCGGAGTGGATCGACCACTTGGAGTGCGGGGTCAGGTAGCGCACGACCACCTCGCGCTGGCCGGTCGGCCCGAGGCGGGGCTCGCCGAACAGGCGGCTGATGTCGAGCGGCGGCCGGTAGACCGGCAGGGCCTCGCCGAACTCGTGCATCCAGTCGTGGTCGAGGTAGAAGTGCTGGCGGCCGGTGAGGGTGTGCCAGGGCTTGTCGTGCTCGACGTTGATGGTGAACGGCGAGTACCGGCGGTCGGGGGCCTCCTTGCCCGACCACTCCGGGCTGGTGCCCACCGTCGTGGGCCCCCGGCTCGCGTCGGAGAAGACCACCCGGCGCTCGGCGGCCTGGTGGATCAGCTCGTCCATGTCGGTGCCGGTGCGCTCGGCCAGGCGCCGGAAGCCCTGCGCCGCCAGGCGTCCGTTGCTGGTCCCGGACAGGGCCAGGATCATCTCGCAGGCCTTGACGTCGGTGTCCAGGGACGGGCGGCCGTCGGCGACCCCGCCCCGGACGGCGCCGTTGCGCTGGCGCAGCCACTCCACCTCCAGGTCCGGGGTGAAGGACACGCCCTTGACCGGCAGCCCCCGGGACTCGGCCAGCGGCCCCAGGGCGGCCAGCTTCTGCGCGACCTCGGAGTAGTTGCGGCGCACGGGCACGACGGCGGGCATGGTCCGGCCGGGGACGGGCCGCGTGCCGTCCGCCTTCCAGTCCGGCGGGACGCCGTGCGGCTGGGCGAGCTCGCCCGGGGTGTCGTGCTGGTGGGGGACGGCCACCAGGTCGGTGACCTCGTCCAGGTGGTCGGCGGCCAGGGCGCTGAACGCCCTGGCCAGGGCGTGGAAGGCGTCGAAGTCGGTGCGGGTCTCCCAGGGCGGGTCGATGGCCGGGTTGAACGAGTGCACGAAGGGGTGCATGTCCGTGGTGGACAGGTCGTGCTTCTCGTACCAGGTCGCGGCGGGCAGCACGATGTCGGACAGCAGGGTCGTGCTGGTCATCCGGAAGTCGATGGACAGCAGCAGGTCGAGCTTGCCCTCGGGGACGTCCTCGCGCCAGGTGACGTCGGCGGGCCGGTCCCCCGGCCCGGCGGGCTCGGCCAGCAGGTTGGAGCGGGTGCCGAGCAGGTGCTTGAGGAAGTACTCGTTGCCCTTGGCCGAGGAGCCGAACAGGTTGGACCGCCACACGGTGAGGACCCGGGGCCAGTTCCCGGGGGCGTCGGGGTCCTCGGCCGCGAAGCGCAGGCCGCCGCTGTGGAGCTGGTCGGCGACGTACTCCGCGGGGTCCTGCCCGCGCTCGCACGCCTCGCGTCCCAGGTCGATCGGGTTGCGGTCGAAGGTCGGATAGGAGGGCATCCACCCCATCCGGGCGGAGGCGGCGACCAGGTCGGCGGTGTGCTGGCCGCGCACCCGTCCCGGGCCGAGCGGCGAGGCGAGGGCGTCGGCGCGGTAGGTGTCGTAGCGCCACTGGTCGGTGTGCAGGTACCAGTAGGAGGTACCGGCCATGAAGCGCTGCGGCCGGGTCCAGTCCGCGGCGGAGGCGAACGCGGCCCACCCGGCGGAGGTGCGGCACTTCTCCTGGCCGACGTAGTGGGCCCAGCCGCCTCCGTTGACGCCCTGGCACCCGGTGAGCAGCAGCAGGGACAGGAAGGCGCGGTAGGCGTTCTCGCCGTGGAACCACTGGTTGGTGCCCGCGCCGAGGATGATCATGGCCCGGCCGCCGGACTCCTCGGCGGTGTCGGCGAACTCGCGGGCGATGCGGGCCGCCCGGTCGGCGGGGACCCCGGTGAGCTCGGCCTGCCAGGCGGGTGTGCAGGGCTCGGCGGCGTCGTCGTAGCCGGTGGGCCAGGTGCCGGGCAGGTCGTGCCGGTGCACCCCGTAGTGGGCCAGGACCAGGTCGAAGACGGTGGTGACGAGGCGTCCGCCGACCCTGCGGACCGGGACGCCGCGGGTGAGGACCTCGGCCGTGCCCCCGGGGTTGTCGAAGCGGTTCAGGGCGACCTCGGCGCCCTCACCGCCCTCCGCGTAGAGGGTGAGGGCGGGGACGCGGCCCTGGAGGTCCAGGTTCCACCGGCCGGTCCCGGCCTCGCCCCAGCGGTGGCCGACGGTGCCGTTGGGCGCGACGGGGGCGTCCTCCCCCTCCGGCCAGAACACCGGCTTCCACTCGGCGTTCTCCCCCGTGTCCCCCAGGTCGGCGGCGGTGAGGAACTTGTCGGGGACGAGGCGGCCGTCGCGGCTGTCGAGGGCCACCAGGAACGGCAGGTCGGTGTAGCGGCGCACGTAGTCGTCGAAGCGCGGCGTGGTGCGGTCGACGAACCGCTCCTTGAGGATCACGTGCCCCATGGCCATCGCCAGGGCCCCGTCCGTGCCCGGGTGGGGCGCCAGCCACTCGTCGGCGAACTTGGTGGCGTCGCTGTAGTCCGGGGAGACGACCACCACCTTCTGGCCCCGGTAGCGGGCCTCGGCCATCCAGTGGGCGTCGGGGGTGCGGGTGACGGGGACGTTGGAGCCCCACAGCACCAGGTAGGCGGCGTCCCACCAGTCGCCGGACTCGGGGACGTCGGTCTGGTCGCCGAACACCTGCGGCGAGGCGACGGGCAGGTCGGCGTACCAGTCGTAGAAGGACAACATGGAGCCGCCGAGCAGGTTCACGAAGCGCGCGCCCACGCCGTGGGAGACCATCGACATCGCGGGGATCGGGGAGAACCCGGCGATGCGGTCCGGCCCGTACCTTTGGATGGTGAGCACGTGCGCGGCGGCGGCGATCTCCAGGGCCTCGTCCCAGGTGATCCGGACCAGGCCGCCCTTGCCCCGGGCCCGCTGGTAGCGGGCGCGCCTACCGGGGTCGGTGGTGATCTCCTCCCAGGCCGCCACCGGGTCGCCCAGGCGGGCGCGCGCCTCGCGGTACATCTGGATGAGGACGCCGCGCGCGTAGGGATAGCGGACGCGGGTCGGCGAATAGGTGTACCAGGAGAAGGCGGCGCCGCGCGGACATCCGCGCGGTTCGTATTCGGGGCGGTCCGGACCGACGGAGGGGTAGTCGGTGGCCTGCGTTTCCCAGGTGATAATGCCGTCCTTGACGTAAACGTCCCAGGAACACGAGCCCGTGCAGTTCACACCGTGCGTGGAACGGACCACGCGGTCGTGGCTCCACCGGTCGCGGTAGAAGGAGTCACCCTGGCGCCCACCCTTCCTGACCTGCGCGCGGTCGCCGTCCAGCGGCTCCGAGCGGGTGAGGTGGTTGCCCAGTGCGAGAAGGGCGTTCCCCGCGCCGCCTTTTTTGCTTTCCGCCGCCATACGGACAACACCCCGTTTACCGTTCTTTGGCCCCCAGCGGGGACGCCGGGCCAGAACCCACTGCATTCCGCCAACAAATATGCCTTCTCCGGCGTGAAAAAGGCGCATCCCACACCGGATCGGGTGACAATCGCCTGGAACGGCGGAGGAAGGGATGCGCAGATGCGTACGGAATCGGGGAAGAGGGCGTCGCGCCGCGGCACGGCGGGCGGCAACCTCGCGCTGGCCACGGCGGCGTTCACGCTCACCTTCTGGGCGTGGAACCTCATCGGCCCCCTGTCGCGCACCTACACCGAGAACCTGGGGCTGACGCCCACGCAGACCTCGGTCCTGGTGGCCTTCCCGGTGCTGGTGGGGGCGCTGGGGCGCATCCCCGTGGGCGCGCTGACCGACCGCTACGGCGGACGGCTGATGTTCACGGTCCTGTGCTTCGCGAGCATCGTGCCGACGTTCCTGGTGGGGGTCTCGGGGGACTCCTACGGGATGCTGCTGCTGTGGGGCTTCGTCCTCGGCGTGGCCGGCACGTCGTTCGCGGTCGGCATCCCGTTCGTGAACGCCTGGTACCCGGCGAACCGGCGCGGGTTCGCGACGGGCGTGTTCGGCGCGGGGATGGGCGGCACCGCCCTGTCGTCCTTCCTCACCCCCTGGCTGGTGGACGCGGTGGGGCTGTTCACCACCCACCTGCTGCTGTGCGCCGCGCTGGCGGCCATGGGCGTGGTGATGTGGCTGCTGTGCCGGGACTCACCGGAGTGGCGGCCGCGCACGGAGCCCGCGCTGCCGCGCATGGGGGAGGCGGTGCGGCTGCGGGCGACCTGGCAGGCTTCGCTGCTGTACGCGGTCGCCTTCGGCGGTTTCGTGGCCTTCTCGACCTACCTGCCGACGCTGCTGACGCTGGCCTACGACTACGCGCAGACCGCCGCGGGGCTGCGCACCGCCGGGTTCGCGGTGGCCGCCGTGGCCGCCCGGCCGGTCGGCGGCGTCCTGTCGGACCGGATCGGCCCGGTGCGGGTGTGCCTGGTCTCGTTCGTCGGCACCTGCGTGTTCGCGGTCGTGCTGGCCCTGCACCCGCCTGCGGAGTTCCCGGCCGGCGCGGCGTTCGTGCTGATCGCGCTGTCGCTGGGGCTGGGCACCGGGGCCGTGTTCGCGCTGGTGGCCAAGCTGGTGGAGCCGTCCAGGGTCGGCACGGTCACGGGCCTGGTGGGCGCGGCGGGCGGGCTGGGCGGTTACTTCCCGCCGCTGCTCATGGGGGCCGTGTACCAGGCGACGGGGGACTACACGCTGGGCTTCGTGCTGCTGGCGGCGGTCTCCCTGGCGGTGGCCCTGTACGCCTGGCGCGCCTTCGCCCACGTGCGGGGGTGAGGCGGCCGGAAGCGGCTCCGGTCTCCGGTGCGGCCGTCCCGTGCCGCGCAGGACACACCAAACCGTGCCCGGGAACGGGGCGCGGAGACCACGCGCGGGAGCGGGTCAGCGCGAGCGGTCGTCCACAGCCTGTGGACAGGACGCCGCGGCCGGAAACCGCGCGCGGCCCGGGTGGCCCGGGTGGCCCGGGTGTCTAGGGTGCGATGTCGCGGGCGCGCACCAGCACCGCGGACCGGTTGCCCACCTTCACCCGCTCCAGCGCGCGCACGCCCTCGGGCAGGGCGACCCGCCGCGTGCGGGCGGTCACCACCACGACGGCGTGACCGGGCAGCGCCCGTCCCAGGGAGGCCAGCAGCCCCCGCATCGGCTCCCCGGCGCCGCCGGGGACGTTCCCCTCCCACCGGGTCATCTCGCCGTAGGGCACGTCCGTCACCACCAGGTCGGCGTCCACGCCCTCCTCCAGGGAGAACACGTCGGCCACGGCCGCCTCGCGGGGCAGGTCGCCGCCCTGCGCGGCCAGCCCCGCAGCCAGGTCGCGGGCGGCCTCGGCGCGCTCCACGAAGGCCACGCGGCCGAAGTCCCGGGCGGAGCGGCGCAGCTCCTCCTCGCGTTCGGCGAGCCCCTCGGCCGTCAGCAGCCGCAGGTTGCGGGCGGCCAGGGCGACCGCGTCGGCGTCCACGTCGGTGGCGCGGACGCCGGTGAGGAGGTCCCGGTGCAGCAGGCCCAGCACCGTCGCCAGGTACCCGCTGCCGCAGCACGGGTCCCACAGGCGGACGGCCTCCCCTCCGGTGTGCACCATCGCGCGCTGGAACAGCTCACTGGCCAGCCGCACCGGAAAGCCCGGAAAGCCCGGCGCGGACCGCAGCACGTGTCCGCTCGCCAGGGCCGAGTGGTCGGTCCGCTCGACGGCGTACCGGTAACCCAAAATCCCTCATGCCCTTCTGTGTCCGTGTCGGCCGCAGAACGCCGAAGGCCCGGTGTCTGAAAACGACACCGGGCCTTCACCATGCGGTCCTGACGGGATTTGAACCCGCGGCCTCCACCTTGACAGGGTGGCGAGCACTCCTAACTGCTCCACAGGACCTCGCTGCATGAACAACTCTAGCGCGACTTCGGAGTACTTCGTACCGGAGGCCGCCTAGAGTGGCGAGAAACGTCCCAGGAGAGTGGAAGGAACCGGCGTGAACGAGTTCTCGGCGCCCCTGCCGTCGGGCCCGGAGAGCACCCGGGTCGACCGCTGGATGTGGGCCGTACGCCTCACCAAGACGCGCTCGGACGCCGCCCAGGCCTGCCGCGGCGGGCACGTGCGCGTCAACGACCGCCCGGCCAAGCCCGCCACCACGGTCAAGGCCGGCGACGAGGTGCGCGTCCGGCTGCACGGGACCACGCGCACGGTCGATGTGGGCCATGTCATCGAGAAGCGCGTGAGCGCGCCGATCGCCGCCCGCTGCTACACCGACAGGACGCCGACGCCTCCGCCGCAGGCGACCACGCCCGTCATCAGGCGCGACCGGGGAGCCGGGAGGCCGACCAAGCGCGACCGCCGCCTGCTGGACAGGCTGCGCAGCGACTTCCCGCCGGGTCCGCCCGCGCCGTAGCGCCGGTCAGTCCTCCCGGCCAGCTCCGCCAGCCCTGCCAGCCGACGCCGCCGGTCAGTCCTGCCGGTCAGCTCTGGGCGGGGAGCGGGTGCTCCGCCAGGAAGTCCAGCACCTCGTGCGTGGCCTTGGCCGCGTCCTCGTGCAGGTAGCCGTGGCGCATGCCGGGCAGGACCAGCAGCCGGGCGTCGGGAACGCGCTCCGCCAGGAGGGCGGCGTTGCCGACCGGGGTGAGGACGTCGTCCTCGCCGTGCACGACCAGGGTCGGCGCCTGGACGGAGGGCAGCAGGTCCCAGCCGTCGTAGCCCGAGCTGGCGCCGAAGTGCAGGCGCTGGGCGCGCAGCGGTCCGCGCGGCAGGACGCGGGTGACCGTGTCGGGGTGGGCGGCGGCCCACTCGGGGCCGTAGAAGAGTTCGGCGATCATGTCGCGCCCCTCGGCCGTACCGGCCCGGCGCAGCGCGAGGGTGGCCGACCTCGGGCGTTCTACCTCGTTGCCCCCGCCCGGCGCCGTGGAGCCCAGCACGAGCGCGCCGAGGCGCCCGGGCCGGGTGGCCGCGAAGGTCTGGGCGACCTTCCCGCCCATGGAGAACCCGTAGACGTGCGTACGGGAGATTCCCAGGGCCTCCAGGACGGCGAGGGCGTCGTCCACGAACAGACCGAAGGTGTAGGGCTCGTCCAGGGGCGCGTCGCTGCCCCCGGTCCCCCGGAAGTCCATCCGCACGACCCTGTGGTGCCGGGCCAGGTCTGCGTGCACCCCGTCCCACATCTCGTGGTCGAGGGACTGCCCGTTGAGGAGCAGGAGGGGGTCGCCCTGCCCGAGGACGTCGTACCAGATCCGGGTTCCGTCAACTGCGGTCACGTGGCTCACGGGTCCGGACACTACCCGAGGAGCTCCGCGCACGCCGTGGTCGGCGTCACCCCGCCCAGAGCGGACCCGGGGTTCGTGGCACGACGCCAGGGAGGGCCCGCTCATCCGCCGTCCCCACCGCGGTTCACGCGCCCGGCGGCCGGGGCGCGGACCGGGGTTGCGCTCTCCGCGGATCCCGGACCTCGGCGCGCAGCGGTGACCGGTGCGCCCAGGTCGCCCAGCGCCACAGCCACTCGACCGGCCCCTGGCGGTACCGGCGCAGCCACAGGGTGGAGAACAGCAACTGGATCGTGAGAATGGCTCCCGCGGCCAGGAACGCCGTCTCCGCGGACTGGCCGATCGGCAGGCCGAGGACGTGGGCGCCAGCCTGAACCAGGAGCGTGGCGGTCAGGTAGTTGGTCAGCGCCATCCTCCCCAGTGGCGCGAAGGCGGCCAAGAGCAGCGGTCTCAGCGGCGTTCTGAGCAGGATCAGCAGGACACACACGTACACCCCGGTGAGCAGCAGCTCCGCCAGCATGAACGCCAGGGGCGGCGGCTGCATGGCACCCGGACCTGTGGGCGCGTCGGCCTGCACCCACAGGGCGAGGACCGCTCCCGCCGCGAAGGCCAGGCCCACCAGGAGCGGCCCCCGGGTGGAGCGTTCGATCCGCTGGACCACCCCATACCGCACCAGTACCGAGCCGGCCAGGAACAACCCGGCGATCAGCAGGGGTCCGCCCCCGGGGCCGACGAGCGCCGTCGGGACGAGTGCCGCGGCGAGAGCGGCCACGGCCCACCGCGGCAGCCAGGTCGAGGGCAGCAGCACCAGCAGGCCGACGACGGCGTAGTCGGTCAGGATGTCGCCCCGCCACAGCAGCATGTGCCCGAGACCTATCGCGAGCAGCGCCACGAGCCGACGCAGCAGGACCAGCCGCGGGCGCGGGGCGCGGTCCACGGCGGAGTCCAGCAGCAGCGAGAACCCGATGCCGAACAGCAGGGAGAAGACCGGGAGCCCGAGCCAGGCCGGCACGTCACCCGTGGGCCGCTCCGCGACGGCGGTGTCGGCGTTGGCTATCAACTGGATGTTGGCCACCAGGATCGCGCACAGGGCCAACCCCCGCAGCACGTCGAGCGCCACGATGCGAGCCCGACCGGGCGAGGGCTCGGCTCCGTGCCCCGCAAGGGAAACGTTGTCTGTCATGAGATCCAAGCCTGAGGGTTGGCGCGGGCCCGGTCACGGGGCGAAAGAAGGGTTCACGAAGCCTGCAACGGTACTTTCGGCCGGTTCGGCGATAGGGAGGCCTCTCTAGGCTGAATGGTGTGAACAGCGGAGAAGGCCAACTCGGGTCACCCGGTTCGCCGGGGCGACAGGCGCGGCCGGGGTGGCTGGCGTGGCCCGGGCGTCCCGTGTGGCTGAGGCGACTCGGTTGGGTGGCGGACCTCGGTCTCGCCGCGGTCTTCGCGCTGGCGCTCGTCTTCCAGGCGGCCAGGCTCGCGTCGACCTGGGGAGGCGGTTACTGGTGGTTCGGCGCCGCTGCGGGCGCGGTGGTGAGCGTGCTCGCCCTGGTGCGCTGCCAGGGCCGGGCGGTGGCCGCGACCGCGGGACTGGCCGTGGCTGTGGTCTCGACGCTGATCGCCTGGGCGTTCGGCCTGCCCTCCGAGCCCGGCCCGGCCATGGCCCTCGCGCTGGCGGTGCTCACCGGATCCGCCGTCAGGGAACTCCCGGCACGGTCGGCCTGCGCGGTGGCGGCCGGAGGGCTCGCGGTGATCGGCGTCAGCCTGCTCACCCAGCTGGGCTCCACCTCCGGCATGCCCGTGGTGATACTCAATTCGCTCACGTGGCTGGGCGGTGTCGCGGGCGGCCTGGTGCCGCGGTTCCTGGCAGCCCGCCGCCGACGGATCTCCGAGAGGGTGCGCCGCGACGAACGGCTGGAGCTGGCCAGGGAGCTGCACGACGTCGTCGCCCACCACATCACCGGCATCGTGATCGAGGCGCAGGCCGGACAGCTCGACGCCGTCGGACAGCCCGACCGGGCGAGGGCCTCCTTCGCCGCCATCGAGGGCGCGGGGGCCGAGGCGCTGACCGCCATGCGCAGCGTCGTCGGCCTGCTGCGCGACACCGACGGGGCGGCGTTCACCGCGCCCGGCCCCGAACGGCTCACCGCGCTCGTCGAGCGGTTCCGCGAACGCGGCGGCCCCGCCGTGGAACTGCGCCTGCCGGAGGACGGGGAGGCATGGCCGCCCGAGGTCGCCGCCACCGTCTACCGGGTGGTCCAGGAGTCGCTGACCAACGTCGCCCGCCACGCCCCGGACGCGGGCTCGGTCGCCGTCCGGGTGGTCCGGGACGGGCGGGGCCTCACCGTGGAGGTCACCGACGACGCCCCGGCCCTATCCCGCCACCGTCGACGGGGCGGGTACGGGCTGGTCGGGATGCGTGAGCGGGTCGAGGCGCTCGGGGGCACACTGCGCGCAGGACCGCCCAGCGGTGGCGGTTGGTCCGTGCTCGCCGTCCTTCCCGTTCCCGGTAGGAGGGACCGATGACCGTCCGGGTCCTGGTGGCCGACGACCAGGCGATGATCCGAGGCGGTCTGCGCCGGATCCTGGAGAGCCAGCCCGACCTCACCGTGGTCGCGGAGGCGGCCGACGGCGCCGAGGCCGTGGAGCTCGCCCGAAGGCTGCGCCCCGACGTGTGCCTGGTGGACATCCGCATGCCGCGCCTGGACGGCCTGGAGGTCACCCGCGCCCTGGCCGGTCCGAGGGTGGCCGACCCGCTGCGGGTGGTCGTGGTGACCACGTTCGACCTCGACGAGTACGTCTACGGGGCACTGCGCGGCGGCGCCGTGGGGTTCGTGCTCAAGGACGCGGGCCCGAGCCTGCTCGTGGAGGCCGTCCGCTCCGCGCACGCCGGGGACGCCCTGATCTCACCGTCGATCACCCTGCGGCTCCTGCGCCACCTCACCGCCGCGGCCGCCCCGCCCGGAGGCGGCCGACCGCACCCGCTGTCCGCCCGCGAGACCGAGGTCGTGCTCGCCATCGCCCGCGGCCGCACCAACCAGGAGATCGCCGACGAGCTGTTCATCTCCCTGAGCACGGTCAAGGGCCACGTGTCCACCGTCCAGGCCCGCCTCGGCCTGCGCAACCGCGTCGAGATCGCCGCCTGGGCATGGGAGAACCGCCTGATGGACGCCCCCTAGGAACGGGCACGGACACCGAAAACGCCCGGAGCCTCATGGCTTCCGGGCGTTGGTGCTGCTCACGCTGGGTGGCTAGGGGCGGGGTCGAACCGCCGACCTTCCGCTTTTCAGGCGGACGCTCGTACCAACTGAGCTACCTAGCCGCACTCGCCGATCTCTCGGCGACGGCGGTCCTGACGGGATTTGAACCCGCGGCCTCCACCTTGACAGGGTGGCGAGCACTCCTAACTGCTCCACAGGACCTTGTTCAGTTGTCGCACCGGGCCGTGGCCCCGCGCTCTCGCTGCGGTTCTCATTCTGCCAGATGTCCGGGAGTGCTCGAACCGCCTCGTACCCCCAACGGGATTCGAACCCGCGCTACCGCCTTGAAAGGGCGGCGTCCTAGGCCGCTAGACGATGGGGGCCCGTGTGACACACCAAGCATAGGGGAGATTCGCAACCAACACCAAAGTGATAAGCCCGGCCAGTCGCCGCGTCCTCCACCTGCGGCGACGCGCGGGTCAGGGAGTCCGCTGCCCGTCGCTGGCCTCCTCCTCCGGTTCCTCGGAGGGCTCGCCCACCGGGCGCTGCGGGTCGGTCTCGATGTGCCGCTCGACCTGTGCCGAGGTCAGCCCGATGCCGCCCAGGTCGATGTCGTCGCGGGCCTGGAGGCGCCCGGTCTCGGCGTCGAAGTACAGCACCGACGCCTGGTAGGGGGTCGGACGGCCGGGGCCGTGGTCCAGCCCGCGCAGGCCGGCCCCGCCGGTGGACCCCTGTACGAGGAACCTGGTGCCCAGTTCGGTCAGCTCGGTGGACCTCAGGTGGTCGTCGCCCGTCAGCACCAGCGGCACCACACCGTCGAAGGCCTCCGCCTGCGTACGCGTGTGCATGACGACCACGTCCACGTCCTCGCGGGACTCGACCACCTTCTCGGCCTCCTCCTCGCCCCGGGCGGCCACCTCGGAGGCGTCGGGGTTGAGCCGGGTCGCGTCCGGGACGTACCGGGGGTCCCCCGACCCGTAGAAGGTCAGGCCGCCCACCTCCTGGACCTCGCCGTCCAGCACGACGGCGTTCTCCTGCGCCGCCACCGCGCGCTGCGTTCCCATGGAGTCGTGGCGGCCGCGCACCCACACGTAGGGCACGTCCAGCTCGCCGATCTCGTCGGCGAACGTGTCCTCGGCCGCGCTCCCCCGGTCGGTGAGGTCTCCCGAGTCCACGACCATGTCCGCCCCGTACTGCTCCCGGAGCGTGCGGATGATGCTCCACGAGGCCGGGTTCAGCTGGATGTCGGACACGTGCAGCACGGTGATGACCGACTCGTCCTTCTCGTACACGGGGAGGGTGGAGGTCGCCTCGTAGATCATCGCGACGTTGCCGACCAGCCCCGCCAGCTGCTCCTGGTACTGGCTGAACCGGCCCACCACCTCCTCCGCGCTGCCCACCACCTGCGGGGCGCCCGCGATCAGCCCGGTGTAGCGGGGCTCGGCGATGGCGCTGGGGTTGAAGGTGTTGGCGGCCACGGCCCCGGAGGCCGCGAGCACGCCCAGCGACACCAGGGCGCTGGCCAGGGCCCGCCACACGTCGCGGAAGAGCAGCAGCCCCACCACGGCGGCCCCCAGGGCCGCGGCGAGCACCGCGCGCACCAGCAGGCCGATCACCCCGGCGCGCAGGTCGGAACCGATCCCCGCGGCCATGCGGTTGATCGCGTCGGGGTCGGCGAACACCTCCTCGGCCGCGGACAGCCGGATGTTGGAGATCCTCGCCTCCAGCTTGATCGGGGCGCTGTGGGTGTCGAAGGCCAACTGCCCCAGCGGGGCCACGTCGACGACCGTCTCACCCCGCCACTGGGGGCTCAGGCTCAGCGTGACGTCCGCGGGGCCGATGGGGGTGACCACCTGGCCGCCCAGGGCCAGGCCCAGCCAGCCCCCGACCAGACCCGCGACGACGACGCACCCCCACCGCCACGCGCGGCCGGAGCGCAGCCGGTCGAAGGTGCCGCGGAGCCGTCGGAGGGCTCCGCGAAAGTCGTATCCGCGGATCGCTTCCCAAGACAACACACCCCCATCATGCCCCTCCCGGGGAGGCGTTCCCGTGTTTCCTCCCCTTCGAGAGTGTTATGTCGCTTCCGGCGCGTCGCGGGGAGGCAGCACAATGGCAGGTGTGGTGGAACTGACGCGCAGGGACTTCGAGGAACTGGTCGCCGACGCCCTCGACCAGATCCCGCCCGAGCTGGCGCAGCTCATGGACAACGTGGTGATCACCGTCGAGGACGAGTCGCCCGAGGGGCTGCTCGGCCTGTACGAGGGCATCCCGCTGACCGAGCGGGGCGACTCCTACTTCGGCGTGCTCCCCGACCAGATCTTCATCTACCGACGCAACATCTGCGCCTTCTGCGAGACCCCCGAGCAGGTGGTGGAGGAGGTGCTCGTGACCGTGGTCCACGAGATCGCCCACCACTTCGGGATCGACGACTCCCGCCTGACCGAGCTCGGCTGGGGCTGAACCCGGCTCTCCCCCGGCCCCTCGCCCCCGGGCCGCGGTCTCCTTCGGATCACGCTTTTCGTCACTCTTCGCGCATATAAATCAACATTATGCTCATAAAAGACATTCCAGGGCAGGCGCACGGCTCCGCGCAGACACGGCGCGACCAGCGAGAACAATCCGTCCAAGGCGGCCCGACAAGACGGACGAATCCACCCGGCATTCCTTACCCACAGCAACGAATCAGACACGAATTTCCCGGAACGGCTTGCGACGAAGCTCACCTTCCGGAACTGTTGGTTATTGGGACACGACACAGCGTGATTACAACCCTGTAACAGTAAGGGAGTGCCGGGTGGCCAATCCGCGCCTCGACAACACACCTGACAACGGAGACCACGAGTCTTCGAGCGCCCCCAACAACGACGACTGGCGGAGCAGCTACCGCGACGTCATGGCGATCGCCGAGTTCCGGTCCGTCTGGCTCGCCCACGCGCTCTCGGTGATCGGCACGAACCTGCTGAACATCGCCACCAGCGTGCTCGTCTTCCAGATCACCGGTTCCGCGCTGGCCGCGGGCGTCACCCTGGCCCTGACCTTCCTGCCCCCGATCATCAGCCCGCTCATCTCCGGGCTCGCCGACCTCTTCCCGCGCCGCCGCGTCATGATCGCCTGCGACCTCGCGCGCGCGGCCGTGATCGTGCTCATCGGTATCCCCGGCATGCCGATCTGGGCCGTCTGGATACTGCTCTTCTGCTCGGTGCTGCCGTCGGTCCCCTTCGCCGCGGCCCGCGCCGCGATGATGGCCGAGATCATCCAGGGCGAGCGCTACGTCGCCAGCACCGCCATCATCCAGCTCACCTCGCAGCTGGGCATGCTCGCCGGACTGGTCGCCGGCGGCCTGATCGTCGCCGTCATCGGCCCCAACATCGCCGTGATGTCGACCGGCGTCCTCTTCGTGCTGTCCGCGCTCACCGTGCTGCTGGGTGTCAGCGCGCGCCCCGCGCCCCGCGGAGCGCAGGAGGGCCGCCCGGGGTTCGCCGCGATGACCCGCGACGGGGCCAAGCTGGTCTTCGCCGACCGCAGGCTGCGCACCCTGGCGCTGCTCGCCTGGCTCGCCGGCCTGTACGGCATCCCCTACGGGCTCGCCAACCCGATGGCCGAGGAGATCGGCGCCGGAGCGGCCGCGGCCGGGTTCATCATGGCGGGCTCGGCGATCGGCGCCTTCGTCGGCGGGTTCGTCCTCACCCGGTTCATCCCGCCGCCCACCCGCATGCGCCTGCTCGGCCCGCTGGCCGTCCTCACCTCGGCGCCGCTGCTGCTGTGGCTGGCCGAACCGCCGCTGTGGCTGATGGTGGCCGCCCTCGCGCTCTGCGGCGTCGCGGGCTCCTACCAGTTCGTGGCCAACGCCGCGTTCGTGCTGTGCGTGCCCAAGGAGGGCCGCGGACTGGCCTTCGGGCTGGTCGCGGCCGGGCTCCAGGCCGCACAGGGCGTGGGCATCCTGGTGGCCGGGTTCTTCGCCGAGAAGTTCGGCACCGGCGTCGTCATCGCCGCGGCCGGAGCCATCGGCGTGGTCTGCGCGGTGCTCCTGGCGCTCCCGTGGTCGCGGATGGCCGCTGAGACCATCGACCAGATGAACGCGACCGGGGACGACGGCGCCTAGGGTCCCCACCGCACGGGGTTCTCTAGGGAGTGTTCCGCGGAGGCTTTCGGATCAGCGAGCGGCCGTCCGGGCAATCTCTCGCAAGACGGTTCGCGCAGGTCAGCCTGGTTGGCTTTTCAAGCGAAATCGGCGCAGCGAGAGGCAGCCCGGTGGTCGCGAGCCCGAAATGATCCAAGGAACACGACCTAGCGCTCCTTGCCGCACTCCGCGGGGGCTTCGCAGGTCTGCTCGGCCTCGCGCTCCTCCCGCGGGGTGCGCAGCTCGCGTCGTTTCCAGCCCGGTTGTGCTCGGAGGGTCCACATCAGCTCTGACTCGGCTTTCCCTGGAAGTTGCGGATGATCTGCTCCAGCAAGGAGCGCTTCTCGTTCTCGGCCGGCATGATCAGCCAGGCCAGGATGTAGACGAAGACGCCGCTGAACCCGAGGACCGTCAGGACCACGAAGGCCAGGCGGACCAGCGTGGAGTCGACGTTGAGGAACTCGGCGATCCCCCCGCAGACACCGGCGAGGTAGCGGTCGCTTCCACTGCGTCGGAAGCGCTTGCTCTGGAAGTTCTGGTTCATGTCTCCACCCTGCCCCCTCCTGACGACGATTCCCATCGGGGAGAGCCCTGGGCATCCCCTGACATCCCCCCGAGCCCTCGGAGGGGCCGGGCACGGGGGTGCTGACGCGCCCCGCAGGGGGTTGGACGCGGGCGGGGGCGCACGGCGTTCCGGTCAGGTGCTGAGGCGTGGAGCACACCGGGCTCGGAGACCGCGCCCCGGTCGGGGCCGAGGGCCGGAGCCCCGGGGCGGGGTCAGGGTCCGGACCCCGGGAACCGGTCCCTGAGCTCCGGGGCGCGGGACCTCCGGACGGAAGGCCCCGGGCGAAGGCCTCGGATCAGTCGGCGGGCCCGGGACGCCCGTAGACCTCGCCCAGGAAGCGGAAGTCGGTGCGGAGCCTGGCGCGGACGTCCGACGCCTCCTCGTTCTCCGAGAAGCGCAGGCGCCTCATGGTGTGGCGCATCACCGCCATGGCCGCCGCAGCGACCACGACCGAGCGGTCGTCCTCGGCGGGGACGCCGGTCCGCTCGGCGATGGTGGCGGCGAGCTCCATCTCCACGGTGTGGAAGCGGGCGAGCATCCTGGGGACGAGCTGGGGCTCGCGGTCCATGAGCTGTTTGCGCAGGCGCATGTCGTCGCGCTGGGTGTCGAGGTCGTCGGTGCTGACCAGGAACGCGATCAGCATGGTGATGAGGTCCTCGACGAAGTCGCCGGTGGGGCCGCCCTCGGCGAACTGCCTGCGCATGTCCTCGTCGGGGCACCGCGGGACCTCACCCAGGAGGGCGTCCTCCTTGGTGGCGAAGTAGTTGAAGAACGTCCGG
Organism: Nocardiopsis synnemataformans DSM 44143; assembly: GCA_000340945.1. Taxonomy (GTDB): domain Bacteria; phylum Actinomycetota; class Actinomycetes; order Streptosporangiales; family Streptosporangiaceae; genus Nocardiopsis; species Nocardiopsis synnemataformans. Next base: position 26,515 of record ANAW01000049.1, read on the forward strand.
GTGGAGACGTCGGCATCGGCCGCGATCTCCTCCACGGTCACGTTCTCCAGGCCGCGCTCCAGCGTGAGGCGGACGGCCGCGTCCTGGAGGGCACGGCGCGTGGCCTGCTTCTTGCGTTCGCGAAGCCCCAATGGTCCTCTCCCGTACAAGGTCGATCCTTGCAGTCCATGCAAAGTTTCCCACAAGTATCCCCCGGGAACGGCGACCGCGCGCGCCGGAGCGCGCGGCCCCGCCGGGGGCGGGGCCGCGCCCGTGCCCTAGCGGCCGACGAAACGCTCCGGCCGGACGTAAACGATGACACGCTCCTCGTCGGGGTCGTCCCACGGGTAGGGCGTTCCGAGGTACTTCTGCGCCATCTCGTTGATGAAGGCCTTGTCCTGGTCCTCCTCCACCCGGTCGACCACGCCGCGGACCTCCACGTACATGTAGGCGTCGTCGGGGTCGATGGCCGAGACCGAGATCCGGCCGTCGCGCCTGAGGTTCTGGAGCTTCTGCCGCGTCGTGGTCTGGCTGAACCTGAGGAACTCGCCGTCCCAGTCGATCCACACGGGGCTGGACTGGGGCGAGCCGTCCGGGCCGAGCGTGGCCACGTGTCCGAACGCCGGTTTGCGCAGGACCGCCTGCTGCTTCTCCGAGAACGCCATGTCACTCCTTGTCGTCGGTTGACGCCGATGGCTTCGAGTACACCAACACGTCCCGCGGCGGGCGCGGCGACGCGCCCGGGGCGGACAGACCGTGTCGGGGAACGGCCGGGAGGCCGCGGGCCAACCGGTGTCCGGGTGGTTCGGGACGGCCGGGGCGGCCGGGGTGGCCTCCGGTCCCGACCGCTTCCGCGCTCCCTCACTCGGCCCGTAAGCCGTGGTCCGTGGACCGTGGACCGTGGACCGTGGGCCGCCGTGGCGGCGGGCCTCCCCCCACAACACCTCTTCTTTGCAGTCATTACTGCAACGACTGTAATCTCGTCGCATGAGCGAACCCCCAGAGGACGAACTGGCCTTCGTCGACGAGGTCGCGGTGTTCTTCGAGCGCGAGGGCCTCCCCCTGATCGCGGGACGGGTCATCGGCTGGCTGCTGATCAGCGACCCACCGGAACAGAGCGCCGCCCAGCTCGCGCAGACCCTCCAGGTCAGCCGCAGCTCCATCAGCAGCGCCACGCGCCTGCTCACGCCCAGCGGGCTGGTCGAGGGAGTGCGCAGGCGCGGACAGCGCCAGGAGTACTTCCGCATCGCCGCGAACGGCTGGAGCCGGATGCTGGAGCGCCGCTACGCCCAGACGACCGCCTTCCGCGAGGTCACCGAGCGCGGTCTCAGCATGCTCCGGGAAGCCCCGGACGAGCGCCGCGAACGCCTGGCCAACGTCCACGAACTCTACGGATTCCTGGAGGCCGAGCTGCCCCCGCTCTTCTCGCGGTGGCAGAGCGAACGGGAGAAGGGCGACCGGCGCCCATGAGCCCTCCGCCGTCGGACCCCTTCTCCCGCGTCAGCGTCGAACAGCCCGAGGGCGCCCTGAGCGTCATCACCGCGGGGCAGGGCACGAGCACGGTCCTGCTGCTGAGCGGAGCCGGCCTGGACAACGCCCTGCTGAGCTGGCGCCACCTGATCCCCGCCCTGGCCCCCGACCACAGGGTCCTCGCCCTGGACTGGCCCAAGCAGGGGCACAGCAGGCCCTGGAACGGCACCGCCGACCACGCCCGGATGCTGGAATGCGTCACCGCGGTCCTGGACCGCTTCGGGGTCGACCGGGCCTCCCTGGTGGGCCTGTCACAGGGCGGCGCGCTCGCCCTGGCCTACGCCATCGAGCACCCCGACCGACTGGACCGGCTCGTCGCCCTGGCACCGGCCGGGATCATCTCGTTCCCTCCCCTGGTGCACCAGCTGCTGTGGCTGACGGCCAGGAGCCGTCTGCTCAACCACACACTGCCCACGTGGCTGTTCCGCAGCCGCGAGGGGGTGGCCCGGTTCGCGCGCACCGGTCTGTTCGCGGGTCCGGTGGACGACTTCGACGACATCGTCGAGGAGATCATGCCCGAGGTCCGGGCCAACGGCGCGGGCTCTTCCGACTGGCAGAACGCCTCCATCGGCCCGTGGCGGATGAACGTGGACCTGCGCCCCCGCCTGGGCGAGATACGGTGCCCCACCCTGTTCGTCCAGGGGGACGAGGACGCCGGTGTGCGCCCCCGGCACACCGCGGCCGCCGCGAAGCGGGTCCCCCGCTCCCGCCTGGAGATGCTGGAGGGCCACGGACACTGGGTCAACCGGCAGTCGCCCGAGCGGGTGAACGCGCTGGTGCGGGACTTCCTCACCGCGCCCGGGCTCTGACCGGACCGGCCGCGGCGACGCCCGCCCTCCCGCGGGGCGCCTGCCAGCCCCCCTGGGGCCGCGCAGGCGCCCGGAGCGCCCCGCTGCCGCACGGGCCCCGCAGGACCCGACAGGGCTGTTGCCGCACGGGCCCCGCAGGACCCGACGGGGCTCTGCGCCGGAACACGTTGACCGGCTACACGGTGTCCGACTACGCGTTGACCGGTTACACGGTGTCCGACTACGCGGTGTCCGTCAACGCGGCGGCCGGGGCCTCACGGACGCCGTGGTGACGGAAGCGCGCCGGAGGGAGGCCCGGCCCCCGGAACGTCACCTCCGGACGGCGGCCGCGACGATGTCCTCGACCTGGCCGACGATCGCCGCGCGGTCCTCCTCGAACTCGGGGTCGGTGACGCTGTCGCCGGGGCCGAACTCCAGGACCGGGGTGTGCACGTGACCGGCGGGGATGTCCAGGCCGGTGGCGTCGCGCAGCAGGGTGTTGCGGTAGGCGATCTCGTTGGACAGGTAGTCACCGCCGCCTCCGGCCCGCGCCTCGGAGCCGGGGGTGGGCCCGTCCAGGCGCACCACTGGTTCGGTCCCGCCCTCGGGGATCTCAGTCACCGTGGTGTTGTCGACCACGGGGAACGGCGCGTCGGTGGTCTCCTCGACGATGGCGGGGCGGTCCAGGGAGGAGTCCGACCACTGCGGCTGCGGGGTGACGGTGGGGACGCCGTCGGGGACGGGGACCATCTCCTCCGTGCCGACCGACTCGTTGTCCGCGGCGCCACCGCGCCAGGCGCCGTTGTGGGCCTCGAGGTCGAACTGGCCCGGTCGGCCCTGGCTGACGGTGATGACCGCGTCGGCCGGCCGGTCGCCGGTGTAGTGCGGCAGGAGGGCCTCCTCGACCATGCCGTCGGTGAAGTCGCGCCAGCGCACCGGGAAGAGCATCGTCTCGACGACCGCGACGCCGGCGTCGGTCTCGATCACCGCCCCGTCCAGGGCGAGGGCCGCCGCGCCGGAGGGGTTGGCCTGGCGGATGTCGTTGTCGAGGCGGAACGGGTCGAAACCGGTCACGACGACGTGGAGGGCCTCGGGCTCCCCGGGGACCTCGGCGAAGTCCGTGTCGTCGTGGCCGCGGGAGCGGCGGTCCATGTCGGCCACGAGTCCGGCGCGTTCGGCCCCGCTCAGCCCGAAGCCCGGTTCCCAGCGGTTGAGGGCCGAGGTCATGGCGAGCCGGGCCCAGTAGACCGGCCGGTCGTCCCCGGCGCTCAGGCTCCCCTGGACGTCCCCGTTCCCCCGGACCCGCTCCACGGCCTTCCGCCAGAGCGCGTCCCCGTGGCGCTCGACGACCTCGCGCGCCCCGTCCACGTCGGACGCCGCGCACAGTTCCCGTGTGAAGCGGTCCACGCTCATGACGAACCCGGATCTGCGCAGGATCTCCTGCGGGACCTCCTCGACGACCCGCGCCTCCTCGACGGTGGCGCCGTCCCGACCGAGGCAGCCGGTCGCCTGCTCGGCCTGGGCTGGAGCCCCCAGGGCGAGGACGGGGGCGACGATGAGCACCGACGCCGTGATGCGGGGGACTGTCTGCTGGATGCGCACGCTGACTTCACTCCGTAGTCCGAGGTGTTCGACAAGAGGGGGGACATAAGAGGTTCCCTGTTTCTCAGGGGTCACACCGCCTCCCAGGGGTCACACCGTCCCCACGCCTCGGACAGGACCGGTCGGCGTCGCCTGCCGCGGATCGTGGGCGTGCTCAGCCGTGCGGTGCCGTGGCCCGGATTCCGGCGAGCACCACGGCGACGACGCGCTCCGCGTCCGCGCGGGTGAACGCGCGTAGGCCGCGGTTGACGACGAGGTGCACCGGGCCGGAGATCATCTCGCCGAGGAAGGAGCTGTCGACCGGGGGCAGCTCGCCCCGGTCGACGGCGGTGTCCACGCGCCGTCGCATGGCGGCCACGCGCTGGTCGAGGATCCTGGCCAGCGCCTGCCGGACGGTGGGGCTCTGGTGGGCGGGCTGGATGGCCTGTTCGAGCGTCCGGCCGAACGGCGTCTCCAGGCCGCCGGCGAGGCCCATCAGGAAGTCCGCCAGGTCCCGGTGGAGGTCGCCGGTGTCGGCGATCGACGCGAGGTCCTCGGCGTAGCGCAGCATGGCGTCGACGACCAGCTCCTCGCGGTCGGGCCAGTTGCGGTAGACGCTGGTCTTGTGCACGCCGGCGCGCTCGGCGACCTCCTCGTAGCGAAAGCCCACGATGCCGTCGCGCGCGACGAGCTCGGTGGTCGCGGCGAGGATCCGCGCTCGCACCCGCGCGTTGCGGCCGCCGGGGCGCCGTGCGGGCGACCGGTCAGCGGTCTCGTCGGTCATCGCCGCGCTCACCTCCCGTTCTCTGCTCAGGTGCCGATTGTGGCCAGGCACGGCGTTGCGGTGCAAGCCGGTCGTCAGTAAGCTCCTTAAAAGCGACAGATAGTTGCTTTAGCTTTCGGTCACCGCGACTGCGGCCCCTGCGCCGACCGCACCGCTCCGTGTCTTTCACCGTCCACCGGCGGGCCGCCACCGACCCGACCGGCACGCCTGACCCGACCGGCACGTCCGCCCAGACGCACCCTGGAGCACACACCGTGAACATCCTCGTCTCCGGAGCCGGCATCGCCGGCCTCGCCACCGCACGTGAGCTCGGCGCCCGCGGCCACGACGTCACCGTCGTCGAGTACGACCGCCGCCTCCGGCTCGCGGGCACACCCATCGACATCCGCGGTGACGCGATCGCGGCCGTGGAGAGGATGGGACTGCTCGCCAGGATCCAGGGGCAACGGCTGCGGATGACCGAGTCCACCCAGTTCGTCGACGGCGACGGCGAGCCGGTGGGCCGCATCCCCCTAGCCCAGATAAGCGACTCCGACGACGACATCGAGATCCTCCGCGAGGACCTCGTGCGCATCCTCGCCGACGCGCTCCCGGACACCGCGGCGATCTGTTTCGGGGACTCGATCCAGGCGCTGACCGACAGCGGCGACGGTGTCGGCGTGCGCTTCGCCTCCGGCCGCACCGGGCGGTACGACCTCGTGCTCGGCGCCGACGGCCAGCACTCCGCGGTGCGCAGGCTGGTGTTCGGGCCCGAGGAGGACCACCTCCGCCACCTCGGTGTCTACATCGCGCTCGCCGCCCTCCCCGACGAGGCCCGGACGGAGGGCGTCAACTCGATACACAACGTCCCCCGCCGCCTGGCGGGCACCTTCTGGTACAAGGACAGGGCCGTCGCGGTCTTCCAGTTCCGCTCGGAACCGCTCGACTACGATCGCCGCGACCTGGACGCCCAGAAGAAGATCGTCATCGACGCCTTCGCCGGCCACCGGTCGTGGAGGATCCCGGAACTGCTCGACGCGGTCCGCGCCGACCCCGCCTTCTTCTTCGACTCCGCGAGCCAGATCCACCTGCCCTCCTGGCACCGCGGCCGCGTCGCCCTCGTCGGGGACGCCGGGTACAGCCCGGCCTTCCTCTCCGGCCGGGGTACGTCACTCGCGCTCACCGGCGCCAGCATCCTCGCCGAGGAACTCGACCGGTGCGGCGGCGACCACACCGCCGCGTTCGAGCGGTACGAGGTCCGGCAGCGCCCCTACGTCACCTTCGCCCAGGCCAGCGTCCACAGCGGCCGCGACCGCATGCTGCCGACGAGCTGGTCCGCCATCGCCGCCCGCAACGAGGCCCTGCGGGCGGCGGACACCGGCACGCGCTGAACCCGACGCGAAGAGTTCTCGACCCCTGACGCGCTGGAGAGGCGCGCCGGAGAGGATAGACGTGAAGGACACGCTGGAAGAGCCCGCTACCGACGCCCAGGAGCACCGATGGAGCAGGCGACTCGTCCTCTGGGTCGCCGTTCTCATCCTCGCCAACGTCCTGGCCGACGTGGCCATCGCCTCGCCCCTGATGGTCCTGCCCCAACTGCTCGAGCACTTCGACACCGACCAGGCCGCATGGCTGAACGCGAGCGCGATGCTGGCCGGGGCCATCTGGTCGCCGCTGCTCGCGAAGAGCTCCGACGTCTTCGGCAAGCGCCGGTTGCTCGTCATCACGCTGGTGACCGCGTGCGCGGGCGCGCTGGTCTGCCTCGTCGCCCCCAACGTCTGGATCTTCCTGGTGGGGCGTTTCCTCCAGGGGGCCGCCCTGGCCGCGATCTTCATCACCGTGGCCCTCACACGCCAGATCTGCGCCCCGCGGGTGGCCATGCCCGTGATCGGGCTCGTGACGTCGGGCTCGGCGGTCGTCGGGGTCGTCGAGCCGTTCCTGATGGTGCCGGTCATCGACCTGTTCGGTTACCGGAGCGTGTTCGTCGTGGCGGCCCTGCTCGCCGCGCTGGCCGCGCTCTGCGTGCGTTGCCTCATCCCGGAGTCGCCGGTCCGCGGCAGCGGACGCGTCGACGTGGGCGGGGCGCTCCTGCTGGGTGGCGGCCTCGGCTCCGTGCTCGCCTACGCCAGCCTCGGCGGAGACGCCGGGTGGCTGTCCGCGGGCATGGTCGTGCTGCTGGCTGCCGGTGTCGCCGCGTTGACCGGTTGGGCGGTCCTGGCCCTGCGGGTCGCCGAACCCGTCATCGACATCCGGGCCCTCAGCCGACCGGTCCTGCTGACGCTGCTGGCCCTGGTGCTGGCCGCGGGCTCCTTCCGGAGCATGCTGCAACTGACGAGCATCGTCGCCCAGGTACCTCCCGACCTGGGGCTCGGCTACGGGTTGGGCGACGGAGGGGCGGTGGCGGTGCTGCTCGCCACACCCTCGCTCGGCATCATGGTCGGCGGCGTTCTCGCCGGATGGGTCGCGGGGCGGTTCGGTCCCGCACGCCCCCTCCTCGTCGCCATCGCCGTCGGGGCGGCGGCGACCTTCATGATGCTGGCGGGCGTGTCGGCGCTCCCGCTGGCGCTCGCCTGCGGGGCCATGGTCGGCATGGCCGCCGGCGCGATCGGAACGTCCGGCTACAACCTGGCGACCAGCCTGGCGCCGCCTGAGCGGCAGGGCACGGTCTCCGGCCTGGTGTCGGTCATGTTCGCCCTCGGCTCGGTCGTCTTCAGCTTCGCCGGAGGCGAGCTCCTCAAGGCCACCCGCATCCCCGGGATCCTCGCCGACGGCGCCCCGGTGAGCACGGCGACCGGCGTGTACCTCTACGTCCTGATGGCCGGGGTACTCTTCGTCCTCGCCGCGGTGCCCGCGCTCCTGGTGGTGCGCAGCTGGCATGCCGCGCCGGTCGCGACCCGGGCGCCGTAGCGTTCGGGTGCCCCCGTGGTCCCCGGCCAACTGGATGGCCGGGGACCGGGGGTCAGGGGTCGGGGCCGAAGCCAGGGCCGGGGTCGAGGGCCGTACAGGTAGAGGCAGGCCGACGCGCTGTCGGGCTCCCTACGGGCTCCCAAGGCGCCGGAAGCGACGAAAGGCGCCCTCTCAAGAAGAGGAACGCCCAGGTGGAAAAGGTTAGGCCCTCAGGGGATCGAACCCTGAACCCACGGACGAAAAACGCGCGGGCGTGCGAGCGGTACACATTGGTACGCGGTGATTCGTCCCGGCTCATCTTGTCCGCCCCTCCCATAGACACCCCCGGTCGTGGCTGCGTTCAATGGGGACCATGATGCGCAGAACGTCATCCACCGCCATCGTCGCCGCTGTCGTCACCGTCGTGCTCGCCGCTCTCACGTCCTGTTCCTCCGATCCTTCGGACGAGCCCTCCGCCCAAGACCGACCCGGTGGATCCGATTCCGGGGCCTCGGCGTCAGAGCCCAGTCCGACTCCCACGGAGGCGGACACGCCGACCGGGCCGTGCGCTGACGGCACATGTGAGATCGAGGTCGCCGTGGGGGACGTCGTGACAGTGCCGGAGAACTACGGTCTCGGGCCGATCGAGGTGACGGCGATCACCGATGGCGAGGTCGAGATGGCCGCACCGCTGACAGGGCCCGGCTACAGCGTCGCGGGCTGTGCCGGTGGCGGCGGCGTGTCCTCGGGGGGTGGCGGCGGTGTCGGGCTCAGTTGCGGCGAGGGACCCGCCGCGACCATCAACGACGTCATGAGCCTGGAGGTCGTCGAGATCCTCGACACCAGCGCCGTCCTGCGCATCGAACCCGTGGGCTGACGTACGGCTCGGTCTTCACCGGCCCATGAGCCGGTGAGGGCCTGCCGCTCAATCCTGTAGTAATCCTCCTCAACCCTCACGCCCCCGCTTGGGGCCTGCGGTTGCGCACCACAGGGCGTGGGCTTTCGTCTCGGGGCGGGTGTGGGGAGGGGGCCAAACTGTCAGGGGGAGCGGTCACTGTGGCGGTGGTTGCCTGTGCCGCGCTCCAGCGGGCGGCCGCCACCGCCCCCGACGCGACGGAGAGCCCCATGCCCGGCCGCCTCACCCCGGCCCGATTCTTCGCCCTCTACGAACTGGGCGCCGATCCTGACATCCTCGGCCTTCGCGGCACCCTCGCCGACCAGCGGCGTCGGGAGTGGTTGATCGACGCCGAACTCGTCGAACGGTGTGAGCCCCCCGGCCGCGACCATGTCTTCCGCCTCACAGAGGCGGGTCTCGCCGTGCTGCGCGAGCACATGGAGTACGTGGAGGAGCGCGAGCGTGCGCGGTTGCCGCACCGCTCCGGGGACGAGTACCGCATCCAGCACCGGACCCCGTACTCCCGTGCCCAGCTGGACGCGGCCCTGGCACGGCAAGCGCGGGGCGGGGCCACAGCGCCAGCGGGTGCGGTGGGCGCGGACTGGCGGTACGGGCAGGGGACGCAGGCGTGGTCGGGTTCGCCTCCCGACGTGCTCGCGGCGGTGGCCGCGCTGGAGGCGGCCGGGCACACGCCCGCGGTCTTCGTCGGGGGCTGGCACGAGGCGGGAGGGCCCAAGGGCTTCTACGTGGAGCCGCGCGCGCAGGTCCTGTACGTGTACCACGTCGAGGCGGGACGCTCAGCTCGGGAGGACGGGGGGTGGTTCACCGCGGAGGTGGGCGCCTACGCGGACGCGTTGCGTGCCGCCGGGTGGCACGTGGATCCGGGCGCGTCGCGGTGTGCGCACGTGCGGGCGCCCGGCTAGAGAAGAGCGCGCTCTGGCGGGGCCGCGAACAGGGCGGATCGGTCCCGCCGCCGAACCGCCGCCCAGGTCACAGCTCTACCGCTGAACCCTGTAGTAACCCTCCTCGACCCCTGTAGCGGCGGGGGGGGGTGGGGGGGGGGGGGC
>ANAW01000050.1:0-9375 GCA_000340945.1 Nocardiopsis synnemataformans DSM 44143
TCACAGCTCTACCGCTGAACCCTGTAGTAACCCTCCTCGACCCCTGTAGCGGCGGGCGGTGTTGAGGTCGGCGTGCCCCATCAGGGAGGCGGACAAGGTAAGTCAGAAAGGGACAATGGAGGTTTTCCTACGGAGTCCGAAGGTGCTCTGGCCGCGCTGGTAAGAGCAGTTACCGGAGGTCAGAATCGGCAATACCTGTGCGAATCGCATCGAATCGCTAGGCCATTCGGGAAAACCGGACTTTCCTACCCCCTGGCCTGTGGAAGCGTGAGCCCATTATCGCTTTCCGGCGCACTCGGTGATCGGCTGGCTGACACCCGTGGAGTTCGAGAAGAGACAACCGAGCACCGTGGCCTGAGAATCCGAAAACACGACTCCACGGAACCCGGCTCACACCAGAGCCTTCGTCACACCCGGCACGAAACAAGTGGCACGTCTCCGTGATGAACAGAAGAGGTCGAAGCAATGAGTAAGTCACCGATGTCACCTGGCACGGTCTGGCACAAGAGTAGCTACAGCAACGGGGGCACCAACTGCGTGGAGGCTCGCGAGAGCGTTCAGGGCGCCGACGTGCGGGACTCGCAGGACCCCTTCCTCGGCCATCTCCGTTTCGCCTCCCTGGAGTGGGCGGGTTTCCTCCAAGGCGTCAAGGCCGACGGCTCGGCCTGACGACCGCACACACCGTCCAGGAATCTCAGACTGCAGGGCTCTCAGTTGCTACTCCGCGCCTGCTCACCAAGAGTTCTGAACTGCGAGAACGAAGCAAGGGGTTGTGCGTCGTGGGGCGCGGTCCGCGACCAACGGTTTTCGAGCCGACTGGGGTGGCAGGGGCCGGTCTGGGCTGATTTGGATGGGCTGTTGCTCCGGCGAGGTGGAGGCACGGCCGAGGCTGAAGAGCACACACGGAGCGACCAGACGGCCCCGGGCACACGAAAACCCCGGAGCAGAAACCTTGCATAGGGCCTCTGAACTGGGGTTTTGCGGGTAGGCCCCCAGGGGCTCGAACCCTGAACCCACGGATTAAAAGTCCGTTGCTCTGCCAATTGAGCTAGAGGCCCGCGACACGGCTCGGAGCATGGTCCCAGCCATCGCCGGAGCCAACTCTACCGCAGCCGTACGGGCTCTGGACGGCCGGTACACCCCGCGGGGCAAGGGCTTACCCACCGGCCGGACGCACCGGGCCGCCCGGCTCCTCGGCACGGCACCGCGCACTCTCCGCTTCCACCACGAGCGCGGTGTCGTCCCCGAGTCCGGCCGCGACCACCTGGGCTGCCGCAGCTACGACATCGGCACGGTCCACGCCCCGAAGCACGTTCTCGCCCTCCGCCAGCTGGACCCTGCCCCTGGATCGGTGCGCCGAACTCCTCGACGCCGACGACGAGGACCTGGGCGCGGAGAGGGCCGACCGGCTGGCCGGGGCCCTCACCGACCTGGCCTTCCCCGTGGCGGAGGTGGCCTCCGCGCACGTTTCCCCGGAGTCGGGACAGGGACCGGGACCGGAGTCGGAACCGAGACCGCGGCATCTTCTCCGGACCGGCGACATCCCCTCCGTACCTGTGGCGGGTCACCCGCGCCCCTGGCGCGCCTCCCACCGGGCGGTGTAGTCCTCCAGCAGGGCCTCCGTGCGCTCCACCATGAAGCGGTAGTAGTCGTGCATCTCGCTCAGCCGCCCGCGCTGCTCGGCGGACATGGCCTCGCCGAGCGCCTGCGCGCGTTCGGCCAGTCCCCGCAGTTCCGTCGTCGCGGCGAGCACGTGCCTCAGGCAGCCGATCCAGGCGTCGTCGCGCCACCGGTACGCGAACTGTCGGCTGCCCGGCTCCTTGAAGCGCTCCACGACGCCGTTGGCGATGAGCAGCCGGGTCGTCTCCGACACCGAGCCCTTGCTCGCGTCGAGCGCCTCTTGGAGCTGCGCCAGAGTCAGCGGCCCCTCGCTGAGCATCAGCACCCCCGCGGCCCGGCCCGCCATCCGCGGCCAACCCATGGCGCGGCCGATGCGCGTGCCGAACTCCTCGACCAGTGCGCCGTGCGCGTCGGGACCGCCGTCTTCGGCTGTCGGGAACACACGAGCCTCCCAGTGTTCATTTCAACATGAACGTTCAGTCTTGACTGAACTTGAGACGTAGCGCACAATACCCGCCCAGAGCGGCCGAGGCGGTACGCGCCTGTGGCCGGTCACCCTACGGCGGGAGATGAGACATGACGAGCAACGGCTGGGACGTCATCGTGGTGGGCGCGGGATCGGCGGGCGCCGCGCTCGCGGCCCGGGTGGCCGGGAAGGGCGGGCGGGTGCTCCTGCTGGAGGCCGGGCCCGACTACCGCTCGGCGCAGATGCACGAGGCGTGGCGCTCACCGAGCCCGGCCGTCGCCCTGATGGACCCCGCGGCCCTGGAGGGGATGCTCTGGACGGGGCTGAACTCCTCGCGCACCGACAGCCAGGCGCAGGCGCCGTACTGGCGCGGCCGGGGCGTCGGCGGCAGCTCCTCGGTCAACGGGCAGATCGCGATCCGGCCTCCCATGACGGACTTCGAGGACTGGGCCGCCCTCGGCTGCCCGGGCTGGTCTCCGGAGGACGTCCTGCCCTACTTCGCCCGGTTGGAGGACGACGAGGAGTTCGGCGACGAGCCCCACCACGGCCGCGGCGGCCCCACCCCGATCCACCGGGCGCCGCGGGAGCGGTGGGGAGCGGTCGACGCCGCGCTGTCCGGCTCCGCCCTGGCCGCCGGGTTCGCGTGGGCCCCCGACGTCAACGCCCCGGGCGCGACGGGGGTCTCGCCCTATCCGATCAACTCGCGCGACGGGCGCCGGGTGTCGGTCAACGACGCCTACCTGGAGGAGGCCCGAAAGCTGGAGAACCTCACTGTCCGCGGGGACGCGCTGGTGGACCGGGTCGTCTTCGACGGCGACCGGGCCGTGGGGGTCCGGTACGTCACCGGGGACGGTGCGGTGACCGAGCACGCCGACACGGTGGTGCTCAGCGCGGGTGTCATCCACTCCCCCGCGATCCTGATGCGCTCGGGCGTGGGCCCGGCCGACCACCTGCGCTCCCTCGGCGTCGACGTGCGCCGGGACCTCCCCGTGGGTCTGGGCATGCAGGACCACCCGATGGCGATGCTGGCGCTCCCGCTCACCGGGGAGGCGTCCGTGAAGTCCCCGCACGACAGGCACACCAACGTCTGCGTCCGCTGGACCAGCGGTGCCGGGGCCCCGGCCAACGACATGATGTTCATCGCCATGAACCAGAACGTGCTGGCCATGGCGTCCGCCTCCACCGACGCCGTCGCGGGCGCCTACGGCGTGTTGCTCAACCAGAACCACTCCCGCGGCGTGCTGACGCTGACCTCGGCCGACCCCTCGGAGCAGCCCCTGGTGCGGCAGCGGATGCTGTCCGACGAGCGCGACCTCGCCCGGCTGCGCCGGGGCGTGCGGGAGCTGGTGGGCCTGGCCCGCCGCCCCGAGACGGCCGCCGTCACGCGGGTTCCGCTGGAGGAGGTGAACCGGGAGCTGTTCGCCGCGCTCGACGACGACCGCGCGCTCGACGCCCACCTGCTGGCGACCGTGGGAGACGCCCAGCACGGCACCAGCACCTGCCGCATGGGGCCGCCCGGGGGCGCCGACACGGTGGTCGACCCCGCCTGCCGCGTGCTCGGCGTGGAGGGCCTGCGCGTGGTCGACGCGTCGGTCTTCCCCTCCGTGCCCAGGGCCAACACCAACCTCGCCTCGATCATGGTCGGCGAGCTCATGGCCGACCGCCTCGGCTGAGGAGCCGTCCGCACCGCCCTGTTCGAAGCGCCCCGTTCGAAGCGCCTCCGGCCGCGGGCCGCGTCGCCGCGCGTCCGGAGGCGGGGACGGGGGGCGGAGGCGGGCCCCTACCGCAGCTCCGGTGCGAACCGCCTGCGCCAGGCCAGGGACACGTACACCAGCCCCACCAGCACCGGCACCTCGATCAGCGGACCCACCACCCCGGCCAGGGCCTGGCCCGAGGCCACCCCGAACGTGGCGATGGCCACCGCGATGGCCAGTTCGAAGTTGTTGCCCGCCGCCGTGAAGGCCAGCGTGGTGGTGCGGCCGTAGTCCATCCCGATCGCCTTGCCGAAGGCGAAGGCGCCGAACCACATGAGGGCGAAGTAGGCCAGCAGCGGCACCGCGATGCGCACCACGTCCAGCGGCTGGCTGGTGATGCGGTCCCCCTGGAGGGCGAACAGCAGCACGATGGTGAACAGCAGGCCGTACAGCGCCCAGGGGCCGATCCGGGGTAGGAAGGCCGACTCGTAGCGCTCCCGGCCCATCCGCCGCTCGCCGATCCGGCGGGTGAGGAACCCCGCGGCCAGCGGGACGCCGAGGAAGACCACCACGTTGAGCGCGATGAGCCAGGGGGAGGCGTCCAGGCCGCCGGTGTCCAGGCCCAGCCAGCCGGGCAGCAGGTCCAGGTAGAACCAGCCCAGCAGGCCGAAGACCAGCACCTGGAAGACCGAGTTCAGCGCGACCAGCACGGCGGCGGCCTCACGGTTGCCGCAGGCCAGGTCGTTCCAGATGACGACCATCGCGATGCAGCGGGCCAGGCCGACGATGATCAGGCCGGTGCGGTACTCGGGCAGGTCGGCCAGGAAGATCCAGGCCAGCGCGAACATCACCGCGGGGCCGACGACCCAGTTCACCACGACCGAGGAGACCAGCAGCCGGGTGTCGCGGGTGACGGTGTCCAACCGGTCGTAGCGGACCTTGGCCAGCACCGGGTACATCATGACCAGCAGTCCGAGGGCGATGGGCAGGGAGATCCCGCCGACCTCCACGGCGGCCAGGAAGGCGTCCAGCCCGGGGACCAGGCGCCCCAGGCCCAGGCCCACGGCCATGGCGAGCAGGATCCACACCGCGAGGAACCGGTCGAGCGTGGACAGCCGCCCCATGACCCGGGGGTCGGCGGTCCCGGCGGCCCTGTCGGCGGCGGCCCTGTCGGCGGCGGACATCAGCAGGGCCTCCTGTTCGCGGCGGCGCCGCTGGAGCGGGCGGTGGCGGCGAGCCCGGCCAGGGCCTCGGAGAGGTCCTCGATCCGGTCCGGGCACAGCCGGTAGTAGGTGAACCGGCCGCAGGGCTCGGTCTCCACCACCCCCGCCTCGCGCAGGATCCGCAGGTGGTTGGACAGGTTGGTCTGGCGCGCCCCGGTCTCCTCGACCAGGTGCGTCGTACACAGGGTCTCCTGGGCGAGCAGGGTCACGATCCGCAGCCGGAGCGGGTCTCCCAGCGCTCTCATGAGGTCAGTGTCGACTGATATCAGCATCCGCTGATAATATCCCATCAGTTGGCGCTGATAAGTCGTCGGCCGTCCTCCCGCCTTTCCCGGGGAATCGGTTGGCGTCCGGGCCCGACGCCTTTTCCGTACCCGCACGGACACGCCGCCGCGGCGGGCCGTCCGGACGGCCCCGGAGGGGATTCGGGTCCTCTCCCCCGGCCGCGCGGGATCCGGTCCCCGGCGGCGCGCATCCACTACCGAGAAGAAGCAGAGGCGAGTGACCGTGACCAGTTCCGACAAGCCGTCCGTCCTGTTCGTGTGCGTCCACAACGCGGGCCGCTCCCAGATGGCCGCCGCCTGGCTGTCCCATCTGGCCGGGGACCGCGTGGAGGTCCGCTCCGCCGGTTCCGCGCCCGCCGACGCGCTCAACCCCGCCGTGGTCGAGGCCATGGCCGAGGTCGGCGTCGACATCACCGACCAGCGCCCCAAGATCCTCACCGTCGAGGCCGTCGAGGCCTCCGACGTGTGCGTGACGATGGGCTGCGGCGACACCTGCCCGATCTTCCCCGGCAAGCGCTACCTGGACTGGGCCCTGCCCGACCCCGCCGGGCAGGGGGTGGCGGCCGTCCGCCCCATCCGCGACGAGATCAGGAAGCGCGTCGAGGAGCTGATCGGGGAGCTCTCCCCGGGAACCCGGCCGTAGACGTGCCGTGCGGGGCCCGGAATCACACCGTGCGGGCCCGGCCAACTCACGCCGAGCGGCCTCACCCCGGGCGGCCTCATGCCGGGCGACCTCACCCGGCCGGTCTCACGCCGGGCGGCCTCGGAGGGCCACCTCGACGCCCTCCCTGGTCCCCCACCGGGCGATCCTGCGGCACGTCAGCATCGCGTAGAGGTACAGGGGCCGCAGGACGACCAGGCGCCACAGCGCGGCCAGCGGCGAGAGCAGGTACAGCAGGACCAGGTAGCCCCCGGACTCGTCGCTCCTGCGGACGGTGAACAGTCGCAGGGCCATGATGTAGTTGATCGCCAGGCCGATCTGGAACGCGGCGGCGGCGATGGTCCCCCACTGCTGGCGCAGGCCGTCGTCCAGCAGGATGAGCAGCGGGAGCGCGTAGGACAGGACCAGGTGGAGGTACTCGGTCACCGTTCCCCAGAACACCACGCCGCCCACCGGCATGTACCGCAGCCACCACAGGTGGCGCACCGTCGTACCGCGCATCCAGCGCAGCTGCTGGCCGAAGTAGTGGCGCGGCCGCTCCGGGACGAGGGTGAAGACGATCGCGGACGGCTGGTGCACCGTGTCGCCCCTGAGCAGCGCGTAGAACGTGAGCATGGAGTCGTCGTTCATCTGCATGGGACGGCCCCAGAAGTGCTCGTTCTCGTACGCCCCCGCGCACGCGCGGACCGTCTCGGCCCGGTAGAAGGCCAGCGTGCCGGAGTTGATCGTCACCCGGCGCAGCACCGACTGGGCGCTGCGCAGGCCGCGGGTGAACGGCAGGTAGAGCACGCACGTGAGCCTGGTGAGCAGGCTCGCCGTCCTGTTGAGCACCAGGACGTGGCCCGCCACCGACTGCACCTCCGGCCGGGCGAAGGGCGCCAGCCCCTCCCGCACGGCGTGGCGGTCGAGCACCGAGTCGCTGTCGAGGGTGACGAAGACGTCCGCGTCGTCCTCGGCGAGGACGTGCATCTGGGCGAACCGCTTACCGCGGTTCTCGGTGCGGTCCCAGGTGGCCTCGACGCCCAGCTCGGCCGCCTGAGCGAGGAACCGGACGCGGATCCCGTCGTAGTCCACGGGCTGGCCGGTGGACGCGTCCACGGACCCGTCGTCGACGACCCGCACGCGGTCCACCCGGCGGCTCTGCGCGAGGACCGAGCGCAGGCACGAGCGCAGGACCAGCGGGTCCTCGTTGTAGACGGGGATCTGGACGGTGACGGTCAGCGCGTCCAGCGCCTCGCGCTCCTCGGGCGCGGCCCGGATCGGCCGCTCCAGCCAGGCCAGGGGCGCCCACCACAGGAGCAGGAACGAGGCGAGCCACACCACGGCCAGGCTCGCCTCGGAGCCCCCGACCACGCCGACCACGTGGAGCAGTCCCCAGACGGCGAACCCGGAGAGCGCGACCATGCCCAGGAACGCCGTCACCCCGGGCCTGGCGCACCTCGCGGTGGGCAGCGGCGGCTCGTCCCGCGGGTCCCCGTCCACGGCCCGCGGGCCCCGGTCGTTTCCGGTTGCGGAGGCAGGACTCATCGCTCCAGGGGCCCCCGGTCCCGGCGGAAGGAGACGCGGACGAGCAGCGCCCCGGCGACCACCAGGAGGAACCCGGCGGCGACCAGCCAGAGGTAACCAGTGGCGAGCCCGGTCACGGCGAGCGTCCCGCCCGAACTGGCGGCGTATCCGTAGGGCACGGTCTTTTCCTTACGGTCGTGTGAGGTGACGACACATGTCTCCCACGTATCGGCCCCGGATCCAAAAGGCAACCGGCCCCGTAGGGCAAAGAATTGACCATGTTCCCCGGCCGTGCCCGAAGAAATCGTCATGTCCGCCACCCGTGACTTCTCACGGAGAAAGCGCTTTTACCGGATTGCTCCCCCCACCCCGGCGGCGGGCCGGAAGGCTCCTGCGCGGTTCCCCTTCCGGTGCACCGGACGGCCGCCGACCGGGCGGCCCGTGCGCCCCCGCCCGCGTGTTCGCACCCGTCCGCACCCGTCCGGCCGCGGGGGAGGCGGGGCGGCGTCGTCCTTCGTCCCACGGCGATGCCACGCTGACCCGGAGACCTCAGTAAGCTTCGTGGGCCACCCCCTTTTCCCCGAGCGCGCCCCCGCCGTGCCCTGTCCACCGTCGCCGCGCCCCGCCGAGGGAGGCGACCGAAGCAGCTGGAGCAGACTCTGCCGTGTCCCTCTTCGAAGCAGTCGTCCTTGGCCTCGTCCAGGGACTGACCGAGTTCCTCCCGATCTCCTCCAGCGGACACCTGCGCGTGGTGTCGGCTTTCTTCGGGTGGCCCGACCCCGGCGCCGCCTTCACGGCCGTCAGCCAGATCGGCACCGAGCTGGCCGTGGTGATCTACTTCCGCCAGCGGGTCTGGGCGATCCTGTCCACGTGGACCAGGTCGCTGGTCAACCGCGAACTGCGCAGCGACGTCAACGCGCGCATGGGCTGGTACGTCATCCTCGGCTCCATCCCCATCGTGGTCCTGGGCCTGCTCCTGGAGGAGCAGATCGACAGCGTCTTCCGCGACCTGCGCCTGATCGCGCTGAACCTCATCATCTTCGGCGTGATCCTGGGCGTGGTGGACACCTACGCGCGCAAGCACCGCGGCCTGGAGGACCTCAACGTCCCCCGCGGCCTGACCTTCGGACTGTTCCAGGCGCTCGCCCTGATCCCGGGCGTCTCCCGCTCGGGCGGCACCCTCACGGGCGGAATGCTGCTCGGCTTCAAGCGCGCGGACGCGGCCGAGTACGCCTTCCTGCTGGCGCTGCCCGCGGTCTTCGGCGCGGGTGTGTACAAGCTGACCGACATCGGTGACGCCGAGTACGCCGGGTGGGGCGCCACCATCGTGGGCACGGTCATCGCGGGCGTGGTCGGCTTCGTGGTCATCGCCTGGCTGATGCGCTTCATCTCCACGCACAGCTTCATGCCGTTCGTCTACTACCGCGTCGGCCTGGGCATCCTCATCCTGGCCCTGGTGAGCTGGGGCGCGCTCGACCCGCAGGGCGGCGGCCACTCCCAGCCCGCCGAGAGCGAGATCGTCAGCGAGCAGGAGGCGCCGAGCGAGGAGCCCGAGCCGGAGCCGGAGGCCGACACCGGGACCGGTCCCTCCTCCGAGACGGCGACGGAGCCGTCCGGGGCGCCCTCCGAGGAGGCCGTGCCGACCGTCGACCCGGTCACCGGCTGGGAGATCGACCCCGAGGTGGGGTTGCCGCGCAACCCCGAGACCGGGCTCTACCACGACTCGGACCTGGGCATGGACGTGGACTACGACCCGGCCACCGGCCTGGCCACCAACCCGGTGACCGGTGAGACCTACGACCCCAAGGCGGCCGGCTAGGGCGCTCAGCCTCCGGAAGGCGAAGCCCCGGGCAGCGGACGGGCCAGAACCCCTCAGAGGGGACCCGCCTCCTGGGGACACCGCGGGGATCCCGCCGTCCGA